>NZ_VDHB01000164.1:0-8726 GCF_006227735.1 Testudinibacter sp. 'clade 2' | reverse complement strand
CCAACTGAACTACCACTCCGCGATTAAGTGAGGCGAATGATAAAGGGCTATGCAGTTGCAGTCAACCCTTTTTTTTAAAACTATTTTCAATTGCTTAATCCATAAGCGAATCGCTGCAAAACCGCACTTTTTGCTGCTTGAGTGTGAAAGTATATCGCTTAATGCTCGCTGCGTTTCAGCCAAATACAGTTATTGCGACTTTTCTTTTGCAGCAGTTCAAAGTAGTTTTGATGCGCTTGCTGTTCTTCATCGTCTGGTAAAATGGTGCGCAATGACGCATTTCTCGATGCAGTTAGACTACTATTTGTTGACACGCTGTGATTCGATGCCGTGTGAGACATATTTTCAATGGCGTGCTCTTCGTCAAACAGGCTGACTTGCCCGCCGGTCATTTGCAAGTACACATCGGCCAAAATCTCGGCATCGAGCAACGCCCCATGCAGGCTGCGTTTACTGTTGTCGATATTCAAACGATCGCATAGCGCATCCAAATTGTTGCGTTTGCCGGGATACATTTTGCGTGCCATCGCTAGGCTGTCGGTGATTAAGCTGATTTTGTGGGTTTTAATCTGTTTGGTGGCAGCCAGTTTGCTAAATTCATAATCCATAAAGCCGACATCGAAGGGCGCATTGTGGATAATCAGTTCGGCATCGCGGATAAATTCGATAAACTCAGCGGCAATGTCGGCAAAGGGCGGTTTGTCTGCTAGCATTTCATCGGTGATGCCATGCACTTTAATCGCCTCAGGATCGACTTCGCGATCGGGTTTGATATAAACATGAAAGGTGCGTCCGCTCGGGCGGCGGTTGATCAATTCGACCGCTCCGATCTCGATAATGCAATGTCCTTCGTAGTGCGCACCGAACTGGTTCATGCCGGTAGTTTCAGTATCCAGCACCACTTGGCGCTGCGGTATGATTTGAGGCGTGTTTTTTGTTGTCATAGGTTTTACCGTAAAAGATATTTAGCTTAACGCTCGTTGCTTAAATGGTTTTTCGGCACCATTCTTTTATGCAGCGCGGCTAAAATAACGATATTTGAGTGGTGTTTGATGTAATAAATGATGTGGCTTTCACATGGGAAGCTGAAAACATCATCACCCAACTCTATTCGTTTTTTGCCCAATGCCGGATTGAGTGCCAAAAAGGAGAGGGTTTGTTTTAATATATTCAAGTAGCGTTGTGCTTTAATTTCGCCCCAGTTTAGCTTGGAATAGTGCCGAATTTGAATCAGATCCTGTTTGGCATGAACGGATAAGTGGTATAAGGCAGCATTATCCGTCATATTGTCCGTTTTCCAGCGCAGTGAAAAAATCGTTGCCGTCAGTTAATTGCCCGTTGGTAATCTCATTTTTTGCCTGCTGGACACGTTGTTGTAAAAAATGAAGTTTCAGAGCTTCCATCGTTTCGTAGTCCGCCATCGACATCATTACCGCCACCGGTTTGCCGTTTTTATTGATTTGCACGGCTTGATCCTGCACTTTTAACAGCATGCTGCCAAAATGAACTTTTGCTTGGTTTGCGGTTATCGCTTCCATATTTTGACCTCTCTATTGCATTAAAAATATGCCAAATTTGATTCATTGTAATTGAATCGAACGATTTTAGGCAACCGATACGTTTGCAGCTAGGGAATTTTAGCAAATTAAGCTATGATTTCAGAATTAAATTGAACGTTGACAAGAATTCGGCAAGATGATGAAACAGATAGAGATATACACAGATGGTTCCTGTTTGGGCAATCCCGGTCCGGGGGGAATCGGGGTGTTGCTGCGCTATAAACAGCATGAAAAAACCATTTCGCAAGGTTATCGGTTAACTACCAACAACCGCATGGAGCTGTTGGCGGTGATTGTGGCGCTGGAGAGTTTAACCGAAAGTTGTAAAGTGCGGTTATCTAGCGACAGCCAATATATGAAAAACGGCATCAACCAATGGATCCACAATTGGAAACGTAACAACTGGTTGACCAGCAACAAAAAAGCGGTTAAAAATCAAGATTTGTGGCAGCGGCTCGATCAAGCGATTCAGCGCCATCAAATTCAGTGGCAATGGGTCAAAGGGCACGCCGGACATGTCGAAAACGAACAAGTTGACCAATTGGCAAGGCAAGGGGCAGAAGCGCCGAGCCAAGAGGATTGCGGTTATCAGCCGGATTGAATACGGCAACGCTCTTTAGAGCGCGTCAACACATTGGCAGGTGCAAACACCGGTGCTTTGAACCGCACTTTTTGCGGATTGAGCGTGAGCGGAATGGTACGTTTGCGCGCCACAATCACCGCCAACTGTCCACTATTACCATAAAAGCGACGGCAAAAGTGCGGTATCGCTGACGATTTGGCGAGGGTGGTCTGTTGTACAATTTCAAAATTCAGCAACTCCAGCCAATCAATAATCCGCCAAGTGAGGTATTTCCGAATCTGCCAGCGATGTGGTGCGCTGTGGTTTTTCAGCCCTAGATGGCGTTTAAACAACAACGAACTGCACGGATTAAACAGAGAAATAAACAGATAGCCGTCTTCGCTTAACACGCGAGTGGCTTCACGCAGCAACTGGTGCGGATCTTGGCTGAAATTTAGGGTGTTGGCCAACAAGCAGGCGTCTATCGCATTTTCATAAAACGGCAAACGAGTCGGGCAGGCTTGCACGATGGAATGATGGTCTAAAGCGGCAGGTTGCGGAAAATCAGGATAGAGCGCAATTGCGTGCTGATTGGGGCAGTCCCATTCCAACTCGGCACTCAAACCGCCGATTTTTAAAATATGCTGACCGTACACCTTTGCAAACCAGGGTTTGAAATAGTCATTCAGTGTTTTACAATAATAATCACCTTGCTTCAGCTGCTGCCAAGAGGTCGGCAAGGGCAGAGAATACGGATATTTTGCGCGCCATTTCATAAATTGATCACCTTGTTTATTAAACGGAGAACAAGCTATGTTAATACCATTACCGGCACTAAATGACAACTATATTTGGCTGTATGCCAAGCAAAACGATCGGGTTTTAATTATTGATCCGTCAGAGTCACAACCGGTTATAGATTACTTGAACCGCAATCATCTGCTGCCGCAAGCAATTTTGCTCACGCACGGACATGGCGGATCATATCGGCGGCGTTGCAGCGTTGAAACAGCACTATCCGAATTTGGCGGTATACGGTTCGCCGGAAGTCGCTGAGTTAGCAACAGTGCTGGTCGAGCCGGGAAAATTACAAATCGGCAACTATACGATCGAGGTGATCACCACAGCGGGACATACTGCGCAACATATTAGCTTTGTGCTGGACGACCATCTGTTTTGTGGTGATACACTTTTTTCCGGTGGTTGCGGGCGAGTTTTCACCGGTGATTATGCAGCGATGTTTGCTGCGTTACAGCGTTTGAAAGCATTGCCGGACAGCACAATTGTGTGTGCTGCCCATGAATATACCTTAAGCAATTTACGTTTTGCTTTAACGGTCGTGGCAGATCAGAGTGCGGTCGCACAGCAATTGCAGAAGGTAGAACAACTGAGAGCCGCCAACCAACCCAGCTTACCGACAACATTGGGCCTGGAACGCCAAATCAACCCGTTTTTACAAGCCGATACACTGGAAGCGTTTATCCGTTTGCGCCAAGCTAAAGATCAGTTTTAAAATGGCTGACCGCACTTTGAACTTCGTTAATAAAACAGGGCGGATATTTTCCGCCCGAACTTTTACTATTTTTCCGTCTTTCTGTCACCATTCCAAGGGGCTGCCCAGAATAGGCAGAGCATGCCCGGCACGGCGAGGAAGAAGCAGAACCAGAAATAGTCGTAATAACCAAAATGTTCAATCAACACACCGGCTTGCGAATTAAACAGCGTGCGTGGCAACGCCGCAAGGCTGGTGAACAGCGCCAATTGGGTGGCGGTATACAGCGGATTGGTTTCGCGCGCCATAAAGGCGACGAATGCTGCGGTGCCAAGCCCGACACCGATATATTCTGCCGCTACCACGACACCCAACATAATCAACTCTTTGGTAGTGATCACGTCGAAATGACCGAAGGAAGCCAGCCAAGCAAAACCTAAAATAGTGACGATTTGTACCACACCGAACAGCCATAATGCCCGGTTGATGCCAATTTTCAGCATGATAATGCCGCCGGCAATGGCCGCAAGCAACATCGGCCAGACTGAGGCATTTTTAGCCACAATACCGATATTGGTTTTGCTGAAGCCCATGTCCAGATAAAACGGGGTGATAAGTGCGGTCGCCATGCTATCACCGAATTTATACAGGAAAATAAAACTTAAAATGCCTAATGCACTGATCACACCCTTGCGGCTGAAAAACTCATTGAACGGTTTGGTGAAGGTGTCGGTTAACGTGCGGTGTGGTGGCAGATCAATTTTTGGCTCATAGCTTAAAAACAGCGTCATCAAAATACCGGGCAGCATGAAAAGTGCGGTAATCATAAACGTGGTTGACCACGGCAGGTAATCCGCCAAAATCAGCGACAGCGAGCCGGGCACAAAACCGGCGATTCGATAGGCGTTGACATGAATTGAATTGCCCAAGCCCAGCTCTCTATCCGATAAAATCTCACGGCGGTAGGCATCCAATACAATATCTTGCGTGGCAGAAAAGAATGCCGCCAATGTGGCAGCGGCAGCGATCAGTTGTAAACCGCCTTGGGTTTTCGGATCGAGAAAACCAAACAGCCCCAAAGAGACGATCAACAGCAACTGCGAGATCAAAATCCAGCCGCGTCGCCGTCCCAAAAATGGCGGAATAAAGCGGTCGAGCAGCGGTGACCAAAGGAATTTCCAAGTGTAGGGCAAGCCGGTGAGGGCGAAAAAGCCGATCGTAGCCAGATCCACCTGCTCCGAGCGCAACCATGCGGGAATCAGAGAAATCAAGATATACAATGGCAAACCCGAACTGAAGCCGGTGAAAACGCAAATCAGCATTTTACGGGTGAAAATTTGGGACAATACACTTCTTTTTTGTTCTGTTTCAGCCATAAGGCGACCCCAATAAAATAGATAAAATGGTGTATTTCAGGGCAGATTCTCAGTCGTCTGCCCGTTAAAGGTTAATCGCGATAGCCGTTTGGATTGTTTTTTTGCCAATTCCAAGTGTCTTGCATCATTTGTTGCAACGAATATTGCGTTTTCCATCCCAGCTGTTCGGCGGCTAAACTTGGGTCGGAATAACAAGTGGCAATATCGCCCGGGCGGCGCTCGACCAATTTATATGCAATGCTGATATCGTTAGCTTGCTCAAAGGCTTTCACCATATCCAACACCGAATAACCGATGCCGGTGCCCAAATTATAGATATGCAAGCCGCTGTCGTTTTTGTGTTTGGCAAGCGCTTTTAAATGCCCCAATGCCAAATCGACCACATGGATATAGTCGCGCACGCCGGTGCCGTCCGGGGTGTTGTAGTCGCTGCCGAAAATCGACAGTTGCGGCAATTTGCCGATCGCCACTTGGCTGATAAACGGCAGCAGGTTGTTTGGAATGCCGTTCGGGTCTTCACCGATCAAACCGCTCTTATGCGCACCGACCGGATTGAAATAGCGCAGAATCATCATGCTCCAACGCGGATCGGATTTGGCTGCATCCGCTAAAATTTGTTCCACCATTAATTTAGACGTGCCGTAGGGATTAGTGGTGCCACCGACTTTGCAGTTTTCGGTAATCGGTACAATTTCCGGATCGCCGTACACGGTGGCGGAAGAGCTGAACACAATATTAAACACGTCCGCTTTGCGCATCTCCAGCAGCAGGTTAATCGTGCCTTGCACATTGTTTTGATAATATTCGATCGGTTTACGCACACTTTCGCCAACGGCTTTCAAGCCGGCAAAATGGATCACTGAATCAATCGAATGTTGTTGGAAAATAGTTTGCAAAATATGCGAATCGAGAATATCCCCTTGATAAAACGTTGGTTTTTTGCCGGTGATAATTTCAACCCGTTGCAGGGATTTCTGTGAAGAATTGCACAAATTGTCGAGAATGATCACCTCTTGATTATCTTGCAACAGCTCGACTACTGTGTGTGACCCGATATAACCGGCACCGCCGGTAACTAAAATCGCCATAATATTCTCCTGAATGAAAAAGTAGTGCTTAGTGTAAGACTTTTTTTAAATAATTTCATGCACTATTGTGGCAGAAATATCGGCTAACAGTACCGAGAAATTTGCAGGGCAAGCCGTACAAGGTTAAGTATGAGGCAACCGTTTTTGCGGCTATAGGATTAGACAATGTTCTAATTAAGCTTAAAACGCTTGAACTTGTTGGTGCAGCAGAGGCGGATTATATATCCACCCGAACCGCACTTCTTAGTTTTCTGCTATTGATTAAATGTTTATTTTTTACTGCGGCAGTCAGACCCTAGTAGGAGGTAATTATCTATTGTTTTGTACCCACAAAACCTTCAAGAGGTTGTAAATAGTTCGCAGCTCCCGCTGCCACTTTTTCGTCTGGAGTTATGTTGTCGAATTTGGGATTTGTTAACGCATACGACCTCACATGTGAGTTAAACCTTAAGGTAGATATGTTATACACTGTAATTAACAACCACTTGCCACCTCTGGTGAGTGAAATGAACCGATTTAGAGTACTCAAAGACAAAGAAATCTGCAAGATTGAGCCAATCAACATGGACGAAATCTGGTTTTCATGCCCTAAAGAGCTTTCAACAGTCAGCTTTGAGGTGACCGAGTTTGTCAAAAATCTCAAAATCGGAGAAATGGATGAGAGAACGTTGACTATCTACGGAAAGCGTTTTGAGGACTGGACGGATGGTAGTGTAACAGAGTTTTTGGTTGAACGTGCGAAGTTGAATGCGATTAAGAAAGCAGAAAAACGTGAAGCTAACGAAGAGAAGGCTCGTGCAAAAATCAGAAAAGACATGGGATGGGTACTATAACCACCCCTTGACCAATGCCCCCTTTCGGGGGCATTATACGTACATAACTGCTAGAGGAGAAGTAGATATGAGCATTGGATATAACGAAGATTTTTATGGTTGGGTGAATGAACAAGCGCGTCTGTTAAAATCGGGAGCGCTTAGTCAGTTAGATGTCGAGAACTTAATTGAAGAGGTAGAGAGCATGGGCAGAAGTGAGTTGTCGGCGTTACGTAGTCGGTTAAGAGTGTTAATTGCACACTTGTTAAAGTGGAAGTATCAGCCGGCACTGCAAAGCACTAGCTGGAGGTTGACAATCGACGTTCAACGTGAGGATATAGGTGACCTACTTGTCGTATCCCCGTCTTTGAAATACAAAATGAAACAGGATGCGTTTGTTGAACAGGTCTGGGGCGCTGCCATTCGCTTTGCGTCCAAAGAAACAGGACACTCGGTCAACTCATTCCCAGCCAGCCCAATCTGGACACTCGACGAAATCCTCGACCCAGACTTCCTACCATAACTCCCCAAGCCACCAACCACGGTGGCTTTTTTGTTGTCACTACAAACCCTATCCCTAAGGACAGTGGGCACGAGGTGGCAAACCCACACCGTCCACCGTCAAAGAACAGTCAACAAATAACAATTTCCTTCGATGCGGCTTTCAAAGCGGAAGAGGTATCTGCCGGAAAGCGAACGATGAAAACACAACTGGCGGCACAAGGCATTTTTATCAGCCTTTATTCAGCCGCTAAGTTGATGAAAAAATAGGGTTATGCAGTAAACAGCCTCGAAAATGGTGTGACCATAGTAAGGATGGAGGAAAACGATTTGATAATATATTGGACAGACAATTTGCTCAGGATAAAGAGACAACGGTACTTTGTGGTTAGTTTCACTCTGACCAAGGCAGTATTTACGGTAGCGATTTGTTTACAACCTGCGTGAAAAAACACGGATTAACCCAAAGTATGAGCCGCCATGGAAACTGCTGGGATAACGCCCTGATGGAGCGTTGGTTCCGTAGTTTTAAATGGGAATAGATGGCAAGGGGTGGTTATAGCACATTTGAAAGTGCGGTAACGGATGTGAAAGAGTATGTACTATAATTACATCCGTCTGCACCACTACAATAATGGCTTACCGCCCGTTTTTACAAAACAACTTATTCGGGGCTGTTAAATTAGTGGATCACTACAACCACCCTTGACCAATGCCCCCGTAAGGGGGCATTATAAATACATAACTGCTAGAGGAGAGGTGGATATGAGCATTGGATATAACGAAGATTTTTATGGCTGGGTCAACGACCAAGCACGTCTATTGAAGGACGGCGCTTTCAACCAGTTAGACTTAGAAAACTTGATTGAGGAGATAGAGTGCATGGGTAGAAGTGAACTGTCGGCGTTACGTAGTCGCTTGAAAGTGTTGATTATGCACCTGTTAAAATGGAAATATCAACCTACATACCAAGGCAGAAGCTGGCAACTAACCATAGCAGAGCAGCGGAATGAAATTGAGGGGTTATTTGACGACTCTCCATCACTTAAACACAAGTTGGCAAATAACGATACTTTACTGAAGTGTTGGAAATTGGCTGTATTGGGGGCGTCTAAAGAGACTGGCTTTGAGGTGTCGCACTTCCCTACCAGCCCAATCTGGACACTCGACGAAATCCTCGACCCAGACTTCCTACCATAACTCCCCAAGCCACCAACCACGGTGGCTTTTTGGTTGTCACTACAAACCCTATCCCCAAGGACAGCGGGCACGAGGTGGCAAACCCACACCGTCCATCGTCCACCGTCAAAGAATAACCAACAATCAACAATCAACA
>NZ_VDHB01000163.1:0-671 GCF_006227735.1 Testudinibacter sp. 'clade 2' | reverse complement strand
CCGCACTTGCATTGGTTGCGTTGATGGTATCAGCTACATCCACGGTCAAGGTCGGTAACACTGTGTCAACTACCACATTGGCTGTGGCTTGCGTTGCCGGGTTGCCTGCTTTGTCGCTGACATTGGCGGTCACGGCTTGCTCACCTTGCGTTAACGCAGCAACATCCGCCGCCGGTACAGTGGCTGTCCATGTGCCGTTGTCTTTCACAACAGCCGTGTACTCTTTACCGTTCAGGGTCACGGTCACCGTTTGTCCCGCTTCAGCCGTAGTGGTACCGCTGATGGCAACATCCCCTTTCGCTTCTGCTGCATTGATGTAACCCTCAGAAATCGGATCAATGCTCAGCGTTGGGGCGCTGCTATCTTTGCTATTCGCCGTTGTATCTGTCGCATCAGCCGGGGCATTACCTGCCGCATCCGTCGCAGTGCTGCTGGCGGTGGCGGTAATCGCACCGTCTTTCAAGCCACTGGCATCAACCGTCGTTGCGTATTTGCCGTCGGTTACGGTGGCTGTCACAGTGACCGTGTTGCCTTCGGCATCGGTCAAGGTGATTTTCACTTCGCTGCCGTTTGGCAAATCGCTGGCTCCGCTTACCGGCACCGCACTTGCATTGGTTGCGTTGATGGTATCAGCTACATCCACGGTCAAGGCCGGTAACACTGTGTCAACT
>NZ_VDHB01000162.1:0-5860 GCF_006227735.1 Testudinibacter sp. 'clade 2' | reverse complement strand
GCGTTAATATAGTGTTTAAATTCGTTTATAAAATGTGAAATCTGTTCGTTTTTTGAACTTGTTTTAATAAAAAATGTGCGATAACTCATATTTTTTCCAGTTATGGCTTGATTATTTAAGTGGAATATTGATACTAACCTCACTAATTATTTTAATCGGTAAAATAATTATGAAAAAATTGTAATAATGGTGATATTCGGTAGGTATTTTCGTATGCTACTTGTAATTGTTACCAACATGTTGATTTATATTCAATGTTATTCATTTCTATAAGGAAATCACTATGTACTCAAAAGAAGTTACCATCACAGCTCCAAATGGCCTGCATACTCGTCCAGCTGCTCAATTTGTTAAAGAAGCCAAAGCTTTTGCTTCGGATATTACAGTAACTTCCAATGGCAAAAGTTCAAGCGCAAAAAGCTTGTTTAAACTGCAAACCCTGGGACTGGTGCAAGGCACTGTGATCACCATCAGCGCTGAAGGGGAAGATGAAGAGAAAGCGGTTGAACATTTAGTCGCATTGATTCCAACCTTAGAATAAGAAACCATTTGATCTTTCACCGTATAACTCGGTGAAAACGCATGGCTGCAATCAAACGTAATATGAACAGCGAATAGTTGGCTATTCGCTTCGGCAATTTTATCCAAGAAAAGGTTTTATTATGATTTCAGGTATTTTGGCTTCACCAGGGATTGTCTTCGGAAAGGCGTTGGTTTTAAAAGAAGAAGAAATTGTGTTAAATACAAAATCCATTGCTGAATCTCAAATCGACGCTGAAATTCAGCGCTTTTATACCGGTCGCGAAAGTGCGGTAGAACAGTTGACGGCAATTAAAGAGAAAGCGACCAGAACACTCGGCGAAGAAAAAGGCGCTATTTTTGACGGTCATTTGATGATTCTGGAAGATGAAGAGCTGGAAGAAGAGATTATTGCGTTGATTCGTGATGAACAAATGACGGCTGATTTTGCGGCAAGTAGCGTGATTGATCAACAGGTTTCGATGTTGGCAGAAATTGATGATGAGTATTTAAAAGAGCGGGCTGGCGATATTCGTGATATCGGTAACCGCTTGATAAAAAATATTTTGGGTATGCATATTATTGATTTAGGTGAAATCAATCAAGAAGTTATCTTAGTTGCCAATGATTTGACGCCGTCTGAAACCGCACAGCTGAACTTGGATAAAGTATTGGGGTTCATCACTGATATCGGTGGTCGCACTTCACACACTTCGATTATGGCTCGCTCGTTAGAGCTTCCGGCAATTGTAGGCACCAATATTGCCACCAAGTCCATTGTCAGCGGTGATATGTTGATTTTGGATGCAGTGAATAACCAAGTACTGGTTAACCCTACGCAAAACGAGCTGGAAAATGTAAAAAGTTTACAACAACAGCTTGCCGCAGAAAAAACCGAATTGGCAAAATTGAAAGATTTGCCGGCATTGACATTAGATGAACATCGGGTAGAAGTTTGCGCAAATATTGGTACCATTCGTGATATTGACGGGGCTCACCGTAACGGTGCCGAAGGTGTCGGGCTATACCGCACAGAATTCCTATTTATGGATCGCGATCAATTGCCAAGCGAAGAAGAGCAATTTCATGCTTATAAAGAAGTCGTAGAAGCGATGGAAGGTAAATTAGTGGTATTACGCACCATGGATATTGGTGGTGATAAAGAGCTACCTTACCTCAATCTACCAAAAGAGATGAATCCATTCTTGGGCTGGCGTGCAATTCGGATTGCTTTGGATAAACGTGAGATTCTGAATGCACAATTAAGAGCGGTTTTACGCGCCTCGGCTTTTGGCCAATTAGCCGTGATGTTCCCGATGATTATTTCAGTGGAAGAAATCAGAATCTTAAAAGCGGTGGTGGCAGAGCTAAAACAAGAGTTGCGCAATGAAGGCAAAGCATTTGATGAAAATATTCAAATCGGGGTGATGGTCGAAACACCATCTGCAGCCGTCAATGCTAAGTTCTTGGCAAAAGAAGTCGATTTCTTCAGTATCGGCACCAATGATTTAACTCAGTATACCTTAGCGGTTGATCGTGGTAATGAGTTGATCTCCCATTTATACAATCCAATGACACCATCAGTATTGAATTTGATTAAACAAGTCATTGATGCTTCTCATGCGGAAGGCAAATGGACCGGTATGTGTGGTGAGCTTGCCGGGGACGAAAATGCAACATTGCTGCTGCTTGGTATGGGACTTGATGAGTTTAGCATGAGTGCAATTTCAGTACCAAGAATCAAGAAATTGATTCGTAGTGTCAATTTTAAAGATGTGCAACGTTTGGCTGAAGAAGTACTGGAACAGCCGACCGCGGCAGACATCGAAGCAAAAGTTTCTGCTTTTTTAACCGAAAATGGCTTAAACTAGATACAAATTAAGAAATTTCGGGTAACATAAGACTGATGTTTTGATGGATTTAATGAGGAGAATGTAAAATGGGTTTATTTGATAAACTGTTCGGTTCAAAAGACAATAAAGGGGCTGAGGTTGAAATTTATGCACCGTTGTCTGGTGAAATTGTCAATATCGAAGATGTGCCGGATGTTGTTTTTTCTGAAAAAATCGTAGGTGACGGTATTGCTATCCGTCCAATTGGAAATAAAATTGTTGCGCCGATTGATGGAGTGATTGGTAAAATTTTTGAAACCAACCACGCATTTTCAATGGAGTCCAGAGAAGGTGTTGAATTGTTTGTTCACTTTGGTATCGACACCGTTGAGCTTAAAGGCGAAGGATTTGTCCGTATTGCTGAAGAAGGCCAGGAAGTGAAAAAAGGTGACACTATTATTGAGTTCGATTTAGCCCTGTTGGAAGCAAAAGCGAAATCAGTATTAACGCCGGTTGTTATTTCTAATATGGATGAAATCAGCAGTATCGAGAAATCGAGTGGCACGGTTGTATTGGGTGAAACCGTTATCTTGAAACTAAAAAAATAAGCTGATTGACATTGTGAAAAAACCGAGTTAATTCTCGGTTTTTTTATACCTAAAGTGCGGTCTGAGTTTATTCTAATTCACCGCAGAAACGATAGCCTTCGCCGTGAATTGTTGCGATAATTTCCGGTGTATCTGGATTGGCTTCAAAATGTTTTCGAATACGCCGAATGGTCACATCTACTGTTCTATCATGCGGTTTGAGTTCACGTCCTGTCATTTTTTTCAACAAATCATCACGGGTCTGAATTTTTCCTGGATTTTCACAAAAGTGTAACAAGGCACGAAATTCGCTGCGCGGTAGTTTGTTATTTTCGCCTTCAGGAGAAATTAAAGTGCGACTATTAATGTCTAATATCCAGCCATTAAAACGATATTGATCAACATGTTCGTGAGAAACTGGCTGATCTTTTTCTGACATAGTACGTTGCAGTAGATTTCTGGCTCGAATAGCGAGTTCACGCGGATTAAATGGTTTGGTAATATAGTCGTCAGCACCGATTTCCAATCCTAAAATTTTATCGACTTCATTATCACGTCCGGTCAGAAACATCAGTGCAGTATTGGCGCTTTCGCGTAGTTCGCGTGCCAGCATCAGCCCGTTTTTTCCGGGTAAATTGATATCCATCACCACCAAATTGACGGAGTGGCTAGATAGAATCGTATGCATTTTATTACCATCAGAGGCTTCCATCACTTCGTAGCCTTCGGCTTCGAAAATATTTTTTAGCGTGTTGCGGGTAACTGCTTCATCTTCGACGATAAGGATTTTAGGAATACGCATTTATTTTTACCTATAAAATCACAAGGACTATAAACTGTCTTATGGCATTCAATTTTTAAGACAGCGAATTTTACTTTTGATAAACAAAATAAAATATTAATTGCAGAATTGCAACGTAACTATAACATAAAGAAAATAAAAAGCGCACCATTCTCAACTAAAGTTTGACTTAGGTCATCATTTCTTGCTGCATTGATGCCTAAAACAGTTAAAAATAAGTATTAAAATGATGCGATATGTTCTCAAACATTAATGTTCTTTGGTTTTGAAGAATTGAACGTCAGGATACCGCTCTTGCGCTAAATTTAAGTTTACCATGGTTGGGGCGATATAAGTCAGATTATCGCTGCCGTCTAAGGCTAAATTTTGTTCGTTTTTACGCTTAAATTCTTCAAATTTTTTTACATCAGCACATTCAACCCAACGTGCGGTAGAAACATTGACTGTTTCATAAATAGCCTCTACGTTGTATTCGCTTTTCAGGCGGGCAACGACTACATCAAACTGTAATACACCGACAGCGCCGACAATTAAATCATTGTTCATCAGCGGACGGAACACCTGCACAGCCCCCTCTTCGGAAAGCTGTACTAATCCTTTCAACAATTGTTTCTGCTTTAACGGATCCCGTAAGCGGATACGACGGAACAGTTCTGGCGCAAAGTTGGGAATGCCGCTGAATTTTAATTTTTCACCTTGGGTGAAGGTATCGCCGATTTGAATTGTGCCGTGATTATGCAAACCGATAATATCACCGGCGTAGGCTTCTTCGGCGTGGCTGCGATCACCAGCCATAAACGTTAGCGCATCAGAAATAACCACATCTTTGCCGATTCGCACATGGTGCATTTTCATGCCTTTTTCGTATTTTCCGGAGACAATCCGCATAAAAGCAACTCGATCTCGGTGTTTGGGATCCATATTAGCTTGAATTTTAAACACAAATCCGCTTAATTTATCTTCTACAGGGGAAACATCACGCAGATCGGCGTGTCGCTGTTGTGGACGAGGAGCCCACTGCGTTAAACCGTCCAGCATGTGATCCACCCCAAAATTACCCAATGCGGTGCCAAAAAAGACCGGTGTTAGTTGACCTTGTAAAAATAGGTCCAAATCAAATGGATTGGATGCACCTTGCACCAATTCCAGTTCATCACGTAGTTGCTGGGCTAAATCACTGCCAACCGCACTTTCCAATTCAGGATTATCCAAGCCTTTGATAGTGCGGACTGTTTGGATGGTATGACCTTGACCGGTTTGATAAAGATAGGTTTCATCATTATAAAGATGATAAACTCCTTTAAATAATTTGCCACAGCCGATAGGCCAAGTGATAGGCGCACAATGAATGTTCAATACGTTTTCGACTTCGTCTAAGAGTTCCATCGGATCTCGAATATCACGGTCGAGCTTATTCATAAAGGTCAAAATCGGTGTATCGCGTAAACGCGTGACTTCCATTAATTTAATGGTTCGTTCTTCCACCCCTTTGGCGGAATCGATCACCATCAAACAACTGTCAACCGCAGTCAAAGTGCGGTAAGTGTCTTCCGAAAAGTCTTCATGTCCGGGGGTGTCAAGTAAATTGACTAAGCAATCGTTATAAGGAAATTGCATTACAGAAGTTGTGATTGAAATGCCGCGTTGTTTTTCCATCTCCATCCAGTCAGATTTTGCATGTTGACCGGAACCGCGTCCTTTCACGGTACCGGCAGTCTGAATCGCTTCTCCGTAAAGTAGAACTTTTTCAGTGATGGTGGTTTTACCCGCATCGGGGTGTGAGATAATCGCAAAAGTGCGGCGCTTATCGACTTGCTGTGGATATGGATTTAATGACATTGTATGTAAATAGGCTCTAATAAATGAATAAATGGTTAAGGCTAGTATTGTCGCTGATCTGTTGCTTAAAAACAATGAATCATTGTAGTGGCAGAAATAAAGACTACGATTGATATTAAAAAATAGTTTTTGTCCAGACTTGGTATAAAAAACCACCGTTTGATAAAAAACAGAAAAAAAGTGAGAAAAAGGGGTTGCAAAGAATTTCTGAATGTCTATAATGCGCACCTCACAACGACGCAGCGTTCTGATTTGAAGCGAGTGGTTGTGACTGTTCTTTA
>NZ_VDHB01000161.1:0-6339 GCF_006227735.1 Testudinibacter sp. 'clade 2' | reverse complement strand
GCTCCAGTTGCGCCGGTGGCACCTGTATCGCCAGTCGCTCCCGTGGCTCCAGTTGCGCCAGTAGTTCCGGTAGCACCTGTGGCTCCGGTAGCTCCTGTGGCACCAGTCGCGCCGGTCGCGCCGGTATCGCCTTTTTCACCTTTCATCACTTTGGCGCTAATTTTGATCTCTTTGCCGTTTTGTGTAATATCAATATTATCACCAGCAACAAAATTCAGCGTATCGCCTAATTTAACCGCTTCAAAAGCCGCGCCATTACTGTAAGTGGCTGAACTGGTACCGCCATTATTGCCTACGGTAAAGTTCCAGCCGCTGTTCATTACTGCATACAATTGGCTGCCGTTGATGGCGTCGGTTGAACTTGCTGAAATTAAGCCCGGTGCCACATTTTGAATGCGGCGGGTTTGAGTGCCGTTGCCGACACTGACAACACCAACAACTTGATCACCACCGGCAAAATTCAATGTCAGCGCATCACTGAATTGATAGCTCTGATAATTCTTGTCAATACCTTTGGTTCTGCTGTTGTCATCCGCCAAATAAGCAGTTGAATCCCCCAAGAACACGGAATTTTCAACGGTTGTTTTCACCCGATTACCCAGCACAAACACATTCTTTTGCTGTACGCTGTTATCGTAACCAACAATGGCAGAGTTTGAGGCATCCACCGTATTTTGAATACCGTCTGCCGTGGTAATCACACCGTTGGCATCACGAGTAACTGCAGCACCGCCCAGATCGTTACGTCCACCCAGAATAAATGAATTGTCTGTCGTGCTGCCTACCGCATTATTGTTACCGGCCGAGAAGCTGTTGGTACCGGCCACAATTGACGGATCACCAACCGCACTTGAGCCAATTCCACTCACAATATTACCTAAACCAATCGAGATCGTTTGATTCGCCAATGCTTGTGCACCTTGGCCAATCGCAATGGCCTGATTGCCGACTTTAGTTTCATTACCAATCGCAATCGCCTCTTTCAACTCCGCACTATCGGCAAGAGTGACATTATTCCCCAACACAATAGTGTCGCTAATCGAATTGCCCTCTGAACCTAAGGTCAAGTTATTCCCCATGGCTAACAAGTTGATAGCACTGTGAACCACATTCTCATTACCACTGATCAAAGTGCGGTCAATATTGTTGACGGTCAAATTGCTACCGGTAATAGCAGAATCGTTGGAGGTATCAACAGTATTGTGCATACCGATAACCAGCGTGTCCTTCCCTTTGTTCAGACTATTGCCGGCACCAATCAATGCCGTTTGTCCTAACTGAGTACCGTTATTAGCAAAGAGTCCGGGGGCATCATTCATACTCGCTTCAATAGGCGGTAATACCAACTTGTCATCTGCAGAGTTGGTCAAGGTATTGCCATAACCACTCACTAATGCGCCGTTACTGTTCTGTACCGTATTGCCTGATCCGGTGACCGTCACTGCGATACTGTTCGCTACATCCGTGCTAGTTGTGTCACCCACCGTATTTTGTGACCCATAAATATGCGAGAATGCCCCTTGGCTGGCAAAAGCGCCCAAACCGAAGATACCACCCGTTGTTGCCCGCTGGTTAATCAAAATCTTATTGTTATTACCTGTTACTGTAGAATACAAGCCTTGAGTAGCCGCTTCATAACCAATCATTGTGCTACCACGACGGAATGCACCGGTATGGTTGCTCCAATTACCACGGGTTGACGTCGTACCAATTTGCACGGCCTCTACCCCGGCATAAGCACTGTTACCAATGGCAATAGAATTGGCTTGGTTGGCATCAGCGCTCGTACCCAAAGCAATACCATTGGTTTGCGCAGCACTGTAGCGGCCAATAGCAATACCATTATTACCAAAAGTCCGCGCCGTGAAGCCAACTGCCACGCCACTGGTCACTCCGGCATTTGCCGAGGCATTCGAATTGTTACCAATTGCCACACCTTGCGATTCACCCGCTTTACTGCCACTACCGATAGCCACGGCATTGGCACCACCTGCTGTAGCAGACAAGCCGATAGCGGTTGCCCCAGCACCTGCCGCTAAAGTGTTCACTCCTGCTGCCAAGGCATCAACACCGGTCGCACCATCATTATTATAGTTACTGCCCGCAGACTGCTTGGTGGAGTTCACGCTGTAATAATGGGTTTTGCTGCTATTTAACTCATTCGCTACCATATACAACTGGCTGCCGTTAATAGCATCGGTTGAAGTCGCAGAAATTGCACCAGCTGCCACATTAATGAGTTGCCGCTCTTTACCTGCGGCTCCAACGCTGACTACACCATTTGCAACACTGCCTGTTCCAGCGAAACCACTATAGGTCGTATTACCAACAGTAGCAGTAGACACCTCCGTCGCTGCCCGATCCGTTGAATCATTGCCCAAAATCACACTATTGTCTTGGCTGGACGTGACATCATTCCCTAAAACAAAGGTATTGTTATTAGCAACAACATTATTGTTACCCAAAACATAAGATTCAGTGCCACTCACCGTGCTTGGATCGCCAATAGCACCAGAGCCTTGACCACTGACTACGTTGCCAGCACCGATCGAGATCGTATCTGTCGCAGTAGCTTGTGCACCGTTACCGATGGCAATCGAACGCTCACCACTCGCAGTTGATTGAGTACCGGTCGCAATCGCATTTGTTGCTGAGGCTGTGGCGCTAGTGCCCCTCGCTTGTGCATTGCTTGCCGACGCAGTCGCACGGAAACCTTCTGCAATGCTGCTTGCTCCACTGGCAGATGAACCTGAACCCAGCGAAATAGCGGCTAAGCCACTTGCGGTGGTCGCACCACCAAATGCGGTTCCTAAATTAGAACCAATAGCAATCGCACCCTGCTGGCTGGCTTTGGCTTCGTTACCGATGCTGGTGCTGTTACTGGTGCGGATTTCTTGGCCTGCATTGAGACCCAAGGCGATATTATTGCTGCCGGTGACACTGGTACCGGCGTTATAGCCGATACCGGTATTGTTGCTGCCATTAACAAAGCGACCGGCTTGCGCTCCCATTGCGGTATTGAAGCTGCCCGTGCTTTGCTGGCCGGAATAAGCACCGAAAGCTGCATTTTCATTGCCGGTAACCGTGCGCAATGAAGCCATACCGAAGCCTGAGTTCATATTGCCTTTTAAATCAGTACCGGCATTTTGTGAACCGATCACTGTGTTGCGCATACCAGTAGAAAACTGCCCCGCATTTTGGCCGATATAGATATCTGCATCTGTCGTTCCACCAGTCGCAGTACTGTTTGCACCGGCACCTGTACCAATTAAGATAGAATGATTGTTTGGAGTGGTCATATTACTACCGGCAGCTGCGCCGATCGCAATAATATTACCAGCTGTCGCTTGTGCGCCATTACCGATAGCAACCGCACTTGCTCCACTCGCCGTTGCCGTGGAACCCATTGCAATTGCATTAGCACCTGCCGCTACTGTTGCCGGAGGGTTAGCATTAGTCGCTGTTGGTAAATTACCACCAATCGCAATCGATTGTTGTCCGGTGGCCTGTGCGCCATTTCCTTGCGCCACACCGCCTGCCGCCGCTTGGGAAAATCCGCCGGTTGCGACCGCGTATTCTGCGGCATTTGCCATACGTCCCGTAGCAACTGCTTGTCCGCCATTGGCTTTTGCAGATACACCGATTGCAACGGCAGTTTCACCGCTTGATTGGCTGTTGTTACCCAAGGCAACCGACGATCCACCGGTAGCCGTTGCTCCATAGCCTAATGCCGTAGCACTTTCTCCACCGGCATTAGATAATTGACCAATTGCCACGGTTCTTAGTGCCGTAGCTTTGGCGGTATTCCCCATCGCAATCGCACTGTTACCACTTGCAGCGCTATTCAAACCGATCGCAATGGTGGCTGGATCATTGGCTTTTGCCAAGCTACCAATCGCAACATTACCACCATATGATTTATATAATTCACCTGCATTTGTTTGACCGGCAGGGATTACCGTACCACTAGCTACTGCCCCGTGTCCCATGGCAACACTGCCATAACCGGTTGCTTCGGCATCCACACCGGCAGCCATAGCGTTAATCCCCGTTGCCCCATCATTATCATAGTTGCCACCCTTGACTTTATTATCATTGACGCTGTAATAATGGGTTAAATTATTTGCTAGTTCGCTGGATACTTCATATAGCTGGCTACCGTTGATCGCATCGGTAGAAGTTGCTGAAATTTGGCCTGCTGCCACATTGATGATTTGACGTTCTTTGCCAGCCGCACCCACACTGACTACACCGTTGTCAGCACTACCTTGACCAGCAAAACCAGTATAGGTAATTCCATTGACGCTAGCGGTATTTTCAGTCGTCGCAGTACGATCAGTTGAATTGTTACCCAAGATTACACTGTTGGCTTGAGTGGTGGTTACATTGTTACCAATCACAAAAGTATTGTCTTGGGCGATGTTGTTATCATTACCCAAAGAGTAAGAGGCATCACCGGTGATCACTGTCGGATCACCGATTGCACCGGAGCCTTCACCGGATACTTGGTTACCGGTACCGATAGAAATGCTGTTAAGTGCGGTTGCTTGTGCGCCATTACCAATTGCAATAGATGATGTGCCACTGGCTTGTGCTTGATTGCCCATGGCTGTCGCAGAAGCCGCCGTTGCCTGAGCAACTCTGCCGATGGCAATAGCATTATCTCTATTCGCCACGCTATCGTGCCCCTGCGCAATCGCATAACCGCCTTGCGCATTGGCGTTTTGTCCGACAGCAACAGCAGATGTACCGCCGGTTTTAGCATTCACCCCGACAGCCACACTGAGTGCACCGGCAGCTTGAGTCGCATTACCCAGCGCAGTGGCATTCGAGCCGCTGGCATTGGCAGATGTGCCGTAAGCCGAAGCGCCGGTGCTGCTTGCAATTGCACCGTTCCCCATTGCGGTTGAAGATGTTCCTGTTGCTTGCGAACTGGCTCCCACCGCAGTCGAACGCCAATTTGACGCAAGTGTATCTTTACCAATTGCGGTGCTGCCTTCATAGCTGGTATTCGCATTTTCACCAATCGCGATGGCGCCGTCACCATGATATTTTACATCTGCTTCCGTCAAATCTGCATTGGTTGCGGCATTGTTGCCGATAGCGATTGAGTTTGCTCCGGTTGCTTGTGCACTGGTGCTGATAGCCACCGCACTTACGCCGATGGCTTGAGCCATTCTGCCAATTGCAGTTGTATTGTTGGCGCCTGCGTTGGCGTTAAAACCGATTCCCACACTTTCATTACCAAGTGCTCTGGCGCTTGACCCTAAAGCGACTACATTACGGGTAGCGGTGGTTACCCCACCGTTGGCGAAGTTACCAATTAATACGCTTCGGTCATTAATACTATTTAAACCGGTTTGCGGTCCCATGATAATAGAACGATCGGAAGTTGAATTTTGACCTGCCAGATGACCGGCATAAACGTTGTTATCACCTTTTGAACCGTCACCGGCAATCGAACCGATGGCAACATTACTATCACCCGATAAATTGCGACCTGCCGCAGAGCCAATCAGTGTATTACCACCTGAACCAAAGCCTGGGAAAGTAATATTCCTACCATCATTAGTTGTCAAACCGACACCAGCACCATTACCGATCATAATATTGCTGAGAACTCGGGTATCCTGAATACCGCTGCCAGCATTGGTACCCAAAGCAATATTACCGTATGAAGCCGTATTAGAGCCGGCATTTTTACCGATATAAACGCTCGGCGCACGGTTGCCGTCAGCGACTGCGGCTTGCAGGGTTTGGGTTGCGCTATTCAAGCTTCCGGCTTCAAAACCAATCGCAACGCTATAATCTTTTTTCGAATTTGTGCCGGCATTGGTACCGATATTCACATTTTGAATATTCCAGTTGTCCACTGTACCGGTAGCGGCATTCTCACCAATGGAAATATTGCGACCACCATCCGCGGTTGCACCGGAACCAATAGCGATATTATTCATTTTACCCACAGTAGTGCGGTTATTTGGATCTTGCGGGTTATCCATATTCGCACGGCCAGCCGTTGCACCGGCTCCAATTGCAATCGATCCTGTTGTTACCGCACGTGCAGTTTGAGCAGTGCTACCTACCGCAATACTGTTATCAATAGCAGTTCCACCGCCCACTTCTGTACCTGCGGCATAAGCCGAAGCGCCGGTAAACGCCACAGAGAGTGCTAAAAAGATTTTACTCAATGAAAAATTTACTGGTTGACTAGCTGGGGAGGTTTTTTTGGATTCGCTTGCCACTTTGCCGTGACGAGAAGCCAACTCGGAAACCACGACCAAAGCCTGTTTTGCAACGCTCCAGATAACTTTGTAAATTTTATTCATAAATATTCCT
>NZ_VDHB01000160.1:0-4165 GCF_006227735.1 Testudinibacter sp. 'clade 2' | reverse complement strand
GACTATTTTTCGCAAATACAAGGCAAAAGTTGTGAAGTTTAGTCAGTCTAAACGAAAGGCTTTTAACGCCGTAGTGGCGAAAAATAGTCATAGTCCAACGGATTGTGTTTAAAATGAGCACACTCGTCGTTGTAACCCTCACCAATAGTCCCACTATTGATTTCGGCTTACGCCTAGATTGTGCTTATTTTAAACGACAACTCAAAATATAAACAAAGATCAACAGACCCTAACATAGCCGATTAATATTGTAAAAATAGGGGCGGATTATATATCTGCCCCTATTTTGCCTCATCAAATACCTTTTTGAACAATCTTAAAGTGCGGTTTAACCGCACTTTGCATGAATATGATGTCTATTCTAGCGCAAACTAAACTTACGCCTTAAGGTTCGCAGCAGTAAAAAGACCCAAGGCCATAATACACCACTGAAAACTGCCCCGAGCAGCTCTTGTGCGCTAAAATCGGCACTGTGCATAAACAGTTCGATCAAAAAAATACTGATATGAATAACGATAACCGCAATTATCACCAACATGCTTTGTAACCATAACGACAAGTTACGCAGCACAAGATGGTTAGACGCTATTAAATAAGCAAAAATCGATAATATCAGGGCGTGCACGCCGAGGATCGAGCCTAAACTAAGATCCCAAATCAGCCCGACCACAAACGCATAACCAATACTGATTTTATTCGGAATTGCCAACACCCAATACAATAACACCAACACTAACCAAGAGGGACGCAAACCTTGAAATTCAGCTGACCATGGTGTAATTTCCATCACCAGCGCAACCAAAAAAGTGCACACCACCATTAACAGTTGCAAAATCCAATTGCCTTTCATTACTGAGCGCCCTCTGTCAATGCATCTTGTTGCTGTTGATTGGCATCTGCCGGTGCCAACTCTTCATTTGCTGCGGGTTCTTGCGACGAATTTCCATCAATTTGTTCTTTGACAGTTTTATTATTGTCCGGTGCCAGCAGTTCATCTTGTCGAGTCGATAGTCGTTGACGCACGGTGTTGCGCACATCTTCCGGCGAAAGCGATTGTGGTCGGTGTAATTCATCATTCACCGGCCACAGTAACAGCAAGTAGCGCAAGCGCTCCAACGACGCTAACGGCTTGGCTGAAATCACCGCAAAATAGTTCTGCTTATCGGTTGAGACTGAATCGACGATAGCGACCGGATAACCTTCCGGAAAGCGCCCGCCCAAGCCTGATGTCACTAGCAGATCGCCTTTCACAATATCAACCGAATGCGGCACATTGTCCAGTTGCAGCTCATCACCGCGTCCCGTTCCGCTGGCAATCAAACGCACATCGTTACGCAATACCTGCAACGGAATCGAATGCGTAACATCGGTAATCAACAACACTCGACTAGTGGTTGCGCCCACAGAGGTAACTTGCCCGACCACACCTTTTTCATCAATCACCGGCTGTCCGACAAACACACCGTCACGACTACCTTGGTTGATCACTACTTGCTGGCGATAAATATCTGACTCAGTAGTCAATACTTCGGCAATTTTTTTATATTCATCGTAGCGTAACGGTGAATTTAGCAGCAAACGTAAGCGTTGATTTTCGACTTTGAGTTGATCCAACAGCAACAGATCGGCATTTTTTTCCCTTAGCTGCTCTTTCAGCACCCTGTTTTCGATTTGTAATTTAGACGTGTCGGCAAGGTTATCTGATACCCCATCCAGTACTGAACGGGGAATATTGGCAAAATAAAACAAACCGCTGATAGAGGTTTCCATCAGGCTGCGTACCTGAATCATACCACTGCTGCGGCCATCACTGATCATCAATAAAATCGATGCCACAATCGCCAGAATAAGACGAATTCCTAAAGGGGGAGCTTTAGAAAAAATAGGTTTCATGCGCTTTACTCTAAAAAGTGGCGGCTTTAATTGGTTTAAAACCGCACTTGTGAAAAAAAGAGTGTTTCAACGATTAGTCATCGCTGAAAATATCGCCACCGTGCATATCAATCATATCTAACGCTTCACCGCCGCCGCGTGCTACACAAGTCAATGGATCTTCAGCAACAATAACCGGCACACCGGATTCTTTCGATAATAGTCTGTCGATATTCGGCATCAAAGCACCGCCGCCGGTTAACACCATGCCACGTTCAAAAATATCTGCCGCCAGTTCCGGTGGGCAGGACTCAAGTGCGGTACGCACCGCTGTCACAATGCCGCTTAGTGGTTGTTGAATCGCTTCCAACACATCGCGTGAAGTCAATTTAAAGCTGCGTGGCGCACCTTCAGCAAGATTGTGTCCGTGTACTTCAATCTCTTTGATTTCATCATCTTCATCAATATAAGCGGTACCGATTTCTTGCTTAATCCGCTCTGCCGTTGCCTCTCCGATGGAAGAGCCAAACGTACGACGAACATAGGCAATAATCGCTTCATCAAACCGATCGCCGCCGATACGTACCGAAGACGAATACACCACGCCATTCAGTGAGATCACTGCCACTTCGGTGGTGCCACCGCCGATATCGATCACCATCGAACCGGTTGCAGTAGATACCGGTAATTTGGCACCAATCGCTGCCGCCATCGGCTCTTCGATCAAATAAACTTCACGCGCACCGGCACCGATTGCCGATTCTTTAATCGCACGCCGTTCAACTTGAGTCGCACCGGCTGGCACACAAACTAAAACTCGCGGACTAGGACGCATAAAATTGTTACGGTGAACTTGCTTGATAAAATATTGCAACATTTTTTCAGTGACGAAAAAATCAGCAATCACACCGTCTTTCATCGGACGAATTGCTGCGATGCTTTTTGGCGTACGCCCCAACATCATCTTGGCTTCACGCCCGACAGCCGCAATACTTTTCAGTGAGCCGGCACGGTCTTGACGAATCGCCACCACTGAAGGTTCATCCAGAACGATCCCCTGCCCTTTAACATAAATAAGTGTGTTAGCCGTGCCAAGATCGATAGAAAGGTCGTTAGAAAATAGACCACGAATTTTTTTAAACATAATAATTCCGATTAAGAAAGAGGGTTGAGCCGAGAGCGGCGAAAAAATTGTGCTAAATGTACCAAAAAACCACTGATTCCACAACTTGAAATCACAATATTGCCAGCAGTGTACATGTTGACAGCAGCAATCTTTCTGACGCCTATAACAGCATAAAAAAATGGCGGTCAACCGACAGCCATTTTTTGAACAATTCAGAACCGCACTTCTGCATTTTATCTAATTGTTTTTGCTAATGCTATTTGCTAATCAATCCCAAAAACTCTTTGCGGGTTTCACGATCTTCTAAGAATACGCCACCAAATGCTGATGTGACAGTGTAACTATTGGTATCCTTGATACCACGGCATTTGACACAAAAATGGGTTGCTTTAACATAAACCGCCACATCGTCGGTTTGTAAAATCGCCTGAAGTGCGGTCAACACCTGCTCGGTCAAACGCTCTTGCACTTGCGGCCGTTGCGCCAAAAAGGAGACCACTCGATTGATTTTAGACAAGCCTATCACCCAGTCTTTCGGGTAATACGCCACCGAAACTTGCCCGTCGATGGTAACAAAATGGTGTTCGCAGGTGCTGGTCAGCGTGATGTCGTTCACCAACACCATTTCACTGACTTTCATACGGTTGCGAATCGTGGTGATTTTAGGAAAATTGGCGTAATCCATGCCGGTAAAGATTTCATCAAGATACATTTTTGCCATTCTACCCGGCGTTTCTTCAATACTGTCATCGCTCAAATCCAAGCCGATCAGTTGGATGACTTCACGCATATGGCTCTCAATTTGTTTGCGACGTTCATTTAAACTTAAGGCGACGCTTTTCATCGGGGTTTCGATGCCTTTCGCTATCAAGGCATCACGCACTCTGGCGGCTTCAGCAGAAATGTTGCTCATTTATTACTCCAGTTAAAATCAAGTTTGTTATTCTAGCAAAGTTAACTTAATAGGCAAATGCAAGAATGTGGAATTTAAGCTAAAATAACCCAAATATCGGAATTATAAAACTATTAGGATCCGTTGATCGTTGTTTATAGCTTGAGCTATAGACGCTTTTTCGCCACTATTTTTTGCCAATATAAGCCAAAAGTAGTGAAGTTTAGTCATTCTAAACGAACGGCTTTAGCAAAAAATAGTGGCGAAAAAGCGTC
>NZ_VDHB01000016.1:0-53318 GCF_006227735.1 Testudinibacter sp. 'clade 2' | reverse complement strand
ATTTTACCGATTAAAATAATTAGTGAGGTTAGTATCAATATTCCACTTAAATAATCAAGCCATAACTGGAAAAAATATGAGTTATCGCACATTTTTTATTAAAACAAGTTCAAAAAACGAACAGATTTCACATTTTATAAACGAATTTAAACACTATATTAACGCCCTTTCTGCCAGCTAAAAACCACCCTCAATCCCTAGTTTGCCACAAAATGCCGCCCGGCTTTATTCTCGTCCAACGCTACAATCAGACGATGGTAATTCTCGAAGCGTAGCGGGTGAATTTTCCCCTGCTTGACAGCTTGTTGCAGCATGCAGCCCGGATCGTCCAAGTGCTTACAATCGCGAAATTTACAACCGCCCAAATAGGGCTGAAACTCACGATATCCATTGGTGATGGTATTGCTATCTAAGTGCCATACGCCAAATTCTCGAATGCCCGGGGAATCAATCACCTCGCCACCGCACTTTAAACGAATCAAACGCGAAACCGTAGTGGTATGTTGTCCCAAACCGGAATTTTCACTCACCGCGCCGATGGGTAATCCTAAGTGCGGTTCCAAATAGTTCAATAAACTGGATTTTCCGACACCGGATTGCCCGACAAAAATGGCACATCCTTGACTCACCAACTCAGTAAATTGTGCTATATTCTCACCTGACTGTGTTGACAACATCAACACTTGATAACCAATATTACGATAGATATCAAAAAGTTGCTCAACCTCTTGTCGCTCATTTTTCTCGCATAAATCTACTTTATTCAACACCAGAATCGGTTCGATGCCCAAACTTTCACAAACCACCAAATAACGGTCAATGATATTGCTGGAAAAGTGCGGTAACATGGCTGACACAATAAAAATTTTATCAATATTAGCGGCAATCAATTTAATGCCATCATAATAATCCGGGCGCGACAGCACATTTTTACGTGGCTGCACCGCCTCCACCACGCCGCTAATGCCTTGCAGCTGCTGGTGCCCGGCACGCCACAACACATAGTCGCCAACCACTAAGTTACTGACGGTACGACGTAGATTACAGCGAAAAACCTCTTGATTATGACCTTCAATATCCGCATGCAGCGCATAACGTGAGATCACCCGCCCTTGCTGAATCTCGCCCAGCATTTCATCTTGCCATTCCACGCTATCTCGTTTTTCTTTTTTACGCTGTTGGTAATCATTCAACGTTTTCTGCTTGTTGGATTGGATCCTGCGTTTCTGGTTTTTGGTTAGCTTTTGTTTACTCAAAAAATTCATTACCCCTGATTATTTTTACGCTAGAATAGCGCCTGAATTTGAATCATTAGGATACCTTATATTATGCAATTAGATAAACAAAATCTGATTTGGATCGATTTGGAGATGACCGGCTTAGATCCTGAAAAAGAGCGGATCATTGAAATCGCCACCATTATCACCGATAAGGATTTGAATATCCTCGCCGAAGGGCCGGTACTGGCAATCCATCAGTCCGAGCAACAGCTCGCCGCTATGAGTGACTGGTGTGTCAAAACCCACACTGCCAACGGTTTGGTACAACGGGTGAAAGAGAGCAAACTGACCGAACGTGCCGCCGAGTTACGTACCTTGGACTTTTTAAAAAAATGGGTGCCGAAGCACTGTTCACCGATTTGCGGCAACAGCGTAGCGCAGGATAAACGTTTTTTATTTAACTATATGCCTGAATTAGCAGATTATTTTCATTACCGCTATTTAGATGTCAGCACACTCAAAGAACTTGCCGCACGTTGGAAACCTAGCGTTTTAGACGGGTTTAAAAAACAAAATACCCATCTGGCTCTGGACGATATTCGTGAATCCATCGCCGAACTGGCGTACTATCGGCAGCACTTTATCAATTTAGAATAATCTCTCTTTTGCTCACAAAATAATCTAATTTTATTTTGTGAGCCAGTTCTCATTGCTGTTATTTTCATCGTGACAAAAGCGCTTTTCTGTGAATACTCGATAACTGATTTTTCGTAATTTTCACCACTTATTTTGGGAAATAAATATGAAAATCTTAACCTTCACGTTAAAGACTTGGTTTAATCAAGATCACAAACTTGCCTACCCGTTTCCATAACCACGATTCGGATAAATATCCTTTTCTCTCCAGCATATGCCAAGCTTGATTTGGCACCATTGCACATCCTTTATTTGTTAACTCAACAAATAAGGGCTTACTTTATTCTAAAAAAGGATCATTATTATGAATCATTTTAAACATTTACCTGAACCGTTTCGTATCCGCGTGATTGAACCGGTGAAAACCACCAGTCGCGAATACCGCGAACGCGCGATTTTAAATGCCGGCATGAACCCGTTTTTATTGAACAGCGAAGATATTTTTATTGATTTATTGACCGATAGCGGTACTGGCGCTATCACGCAAAATATGCAAGCAGCCATGCTGCGCGGCGACGAAGCCTACAGCGGCAGTCGCAGTTACCACACGCTATCCGCCACCGTTAAACAGATTTTTGGGTATCAGCATACGATTCCGACCCATCAAGGACGCGGTGCTGAACAGCTTTATATTCCGGTGTTGATCCGTAAAAGAGAACGTGAAAAGGGCGGTAAGCCGGATAGCATGGTAGCTCTCTCAAATTATTTTTTCGACACCACGCAAGGTCATACCCAGATCAATCGCTGTGTCGCGAAAAACATTTATTGTGCCAATGCATTTAATACTGATGTTTATGAAGATTTTAAAGGCAATTTTGACCTTGCTAAACTGGAGCAAGCGATTATCGAAATCGGTGCCGAAAAGGTTCCCTATATCGTCAGCACCATCACTTGCAACTCTGCCGGCGGACAGCCGGTTTCACTCGCTAACTTGAAAGGTGCCTATGAAATTGCACAGAAATACCAAATTCCGGTGGTGATGGACTCTGCCCGTTTTGCTGAAAACGCCTATTTTATTCAACAGCGTGAAGCCGCTTATGCCGATTGGAGCATAGAACAGATCACCTACGAGGCTTATAAATACGCCGATATTCTGGCAATGTCTGCCAAAAAAGATGCGATGGTACAAATCGGCGGCTTGCTGTGTTTCAAAGACGACAGCCTGCTAGATGTCTATACCGAATGCCGCACTTTGTGCGTGCTGCAAGAAGGGTTTCCGACTTACGGCGGCTTGGAAGGTGGCGCCATGGAGCGGCTTGCCGTCGGCTTGGTCGATGGTATGCGCCAAGACTGGCTCGCCTATCGAATCCAACAAGTGCAATATCTGGTGGACGGCTTACAAGCCGTCGGCATTTATTGTCAGCAAGCCGGTGGACACGCTGCTTTTGTCGATGCCGGAAAATTGTTACCGCATATCCCGGCAGAGCAATTCCCCGCCCATGCTTTAGCATGTGAACTGTATAAAACCGCTGGCATAAGAGCCGTAGAAATCGGCTCGCTTTTGCTGGGACGCAATCCGCAAACCGGTAAGCAGCACCCTTGTCCGGCGGAGCTGCTACGGCTGACGATTCCTCGTGCAACCTACACCCAAACGCATATGGATTTTATTATTGAAGCTTTTCAGAAAATAAAAGAAAATATCCATAATATTAAAGGGTTAGAATTTGTGTATGAACCACCGATTTTGCGGCACTTTACCGCACGCCTAAAAGAGGTTGATTGAACCGATTGATTGATAACCTGTTTTATTCGATAAAGTGCGGTCAGCGCAGCAATCAGACCGCACTTTCACCCGATTCTTGCGTTTATGGAGTGTTACACATGAAAAAACAACCTTCTTTAATCGGCGGTTCTTGTGTTATTGCCAGCGTTTGTGTCGGTGCCGGCATGCTGGGCTTACCCAGCGCTGGCGCCGGCGCTTGGACAATTTGGTCATTAATCGCAATTACCCTGACCATGTTAGTCATGACAGTATCCGGCTGGCTGCTGCTAGAAGCCTTTCAGCACTATGATATCCGCGCCTCTTTTGACAGCGCTACCCGCGATTTATTAGGTAAAGAGATTAATTTTATCAATAATTTAGCAGTGTATTTTGTCGGCTGTATTTTACTTTATGCCTACACCACCTCCTCGGGTCTAATCATCGCACAACTACTGGATATCTCCTCCAATATAGCTGCGGTTTTATTCGTGTTCATCTTCTCAGCTTTTGTGTGGTATTCCACCAAAGCTGTCAGCCGAATTTCGGTTGTGTTAATCGCATTTATGATTCTCAGCTTCATTTTTAGCATTTCCGGTATGTCACTGCATATTGACCTCAATATCTTGTTTGACCGCAACAGCCACGACAGCGAATACGCCCGTTATCTGATGGTATTGCTGCCGATCGCACTGACCTCGTTTGGTTACCACCACTCGGTTGCCTCAATGCGAATTCATTATGGTGAAGAGCGAAAAGCACAAAAAGCAATTCTGGGTGGCACGCTGATCGCACTTGGATTTTATGCGCTTTGGCTGCTCAGCATTTTTGGCAATTTACCGCGCGATCAGTTTGCGCCGGTGATCGCACAAGGCGGCAACGTCGATGCTTTGTTAAACGCCCTAAGTGCGGTCATCGACTCGCAGCAAGTCAGCCACGCAATCCATGGATTCTCGATGGCGGCAATTCTCTCCTCATTTATCGGTGTCGGTCTGGGACTATTCGATTTCTTGGCAGATTTTTTCCAATTCGACAACAGCCGCAAAGGGCGAAGCAAAACTTGGCTACTGACCTTTCTGCCGCCATTGGTCATGTCATTACTGTTTCCGTTCGGATTTGTGATGGTCATCGGCTATGCCGGTGCTGTCGCAACCATTTGGACTTGCATGACACCGGCACTGCTCGCCAGAAAATCGCGTCAATTGCATCCTGAAGACAGCGGCTTTAAGGTAAAAGGTGGCAAGGTCACTATCTATTTAGTAATGTTATTCGGGCTGTTGGTCGCGATGTTCCATATTTTGGCGATGCTTGGCAAATTACCGAATTACCTCGGATAATGCCCTAGGGTCTGTTGATCTTTGTTTATAATTTAAGCTATAGACCCTATAATCGTTTTGGATTATCAAACATCAACAACCCCTAATAAGGCATTTTGCTATCGCTCACGGTTTTTCAAGTAAAATGTCTTAATTTCCATCAATCAAAAATTTTTTTTAAATTTAGGCTTGCAGGCAAATTATTTTTTTGTATAATGCACCCCACTGATAACGTCAGTACCTATCTTAAATGCGGGAATAGCTCAGTTGGTAGAGCACAACCTTGCCAAGGTTGGGGTCGCGAGTTCGAGTCTCGTTTCCCGCTCCAAATTTTCAAATAACTCTTTTTTCTATACTATCTATTTTAAACACTACTTACAGCAAAAGTGCGGTTTTGATCGTGCATTGCCACTCAAATTCCTCTATGATTAACATTCCGATTCACCACTTATATAATATCCATTATCTGCTATGCCGTTATTGCACAACCCAACTTACACCACCCAATTCGATAATGAAGCGCAATTACTTGAGTTTGCCGCGCATTTAAGCCATCTACTGACACAATCTAGCGCACTAGAACAAAACAACGGTTTTGTTGTCTATCTATATGGTGATCTGGGGGCAGGGAAAACCACCTTCAGCCGTGGTATGATTCAGGCAATGGGGCACAGCGGCAATGTAAAAAGCCCGACCTATACCTTAGTGGAAGAGTATCATTTGGCAACAGCAGCCATCTACCATTTCGATCTTTATCGTTTGGCGGATCCTGAGGAACTAGAGTTTATGGGCATTCGAGATTACTTCCAATCCGGCTCGCTGCTGTTGTTGGAATGGCCGGATAAAGGAAGCGGCATGATCCCAGCAGCCGATCTCAGCCTGCGTCTGAGTTATCTGGCACAAGGACGAGAATTATCTCTGACTGCACACAGCGCTATTGCGCAACAAATTATTTGCCAACTGCCGTAAAACTACGGAAAATAGACGGCTTGAATATAAAACGACCTGACGAAAGATCATAGAATGAAAAAAACCGCTTTATTTTTAACCTACCTTTTAACATTATTATTGGGTTTAATCAGTTTTGCCGCCAATGCCGGCACGTTGACCTCAATTGAGGTCAAAAATGCGGCTAAAAGTACCAAGATCGAATTTTCTTTCTCGTTGGCAACCAAATACAGCTATTTCACACTGCAAAATCCGGAACGTTTAGTCATCGATTTTGCCAACAGCCAAAGTCATGCCAATCTGCTGCCGAAAAAAATCAGTGGCAGTGTTGCCACCAATTTGCGCACCAGCAATCCACCACGCTCGTCGACCCTGCGGGTGGTTTTAGAGCTTAGCCAAAAAAGCAATTTCAAATTTCAAAATAACGGTAAAAAAATCATCCTGTCACTGGATAATCCAGTCGGCAAAACCGCAACTGCGTCACCTAATGAAGCGACTGCCAAATCGACAAGCACTAAAGCAACAAACAAGGATACCAGCAGCAATAACAATAAGCCCGTCCGCAATTCTGCTTCACGCAGTGGAGTCTTTATCATCGCAATTGATGCCGGACACGGCGGGAAAGATCCGGGCGCTATTGGCACCGGTCTAGGGCTGCGTGAAAAAAATGTCACTTTACAGATTGCGAAAGAGTTAAAAGCGCTACTCGATAAAGATGCCCGTTTTAGAAGTGTGTTGACCCGCACTGGCGACTATTACATTTCAGTGCCTGACCGTTCTGAAATTGCACGTAAAAACAAAGCGAATTATTTAATTTCGATCCATGCCGACTCCAACAGTTCTTCCTCACTGCGCGGTGCTTCGGTTTGGGTGTTGTCAAACCAGCGCGCCAGCAGCGAAATGGGACGCTGGTTGGAAGATCACGAAAAGCAATCAGAACTGCTCGGCGGCGCTGGTAATGTGCTGGCTTCTCATGACGAGAAATACTTGAACCAAACCGTATTGGATCTGCAATTCGGGCATTCACAACGGGCTGGTTACCAACTGGGTCAATCCATTTTGAAACGTTTCGGACGTTTTGCCAAATTGAGTAAAAATGTACCACAACATGCGAGCCTCGGCGTGCTACGGTCACCGGATATTCCTTCGGTGTTGGTCGAAACCGGTTTTTTATCTAACCATGAAGAAGAGAATAAATTAGCCACGCCGGCTTATCGCCGCCAGATCGCCAACGCCATCTATCTCGGTTTGATCGACTATTACAACAGCAGTGGCGAAGCGGTCAGCAGCAAAGGCAGCAGTACCGCCAGCAACAGCAAAAGTGCGGTCAGCAACAACACGCCGGCTTACCACACCGTGAAAAACAACGAAACCTTGGGTGCCATTTCGATCAAATATAATATCAAGCTGCGTGAATTACGCCGTTTGAATAACTTAAACAATGATAATGTGCGTGTCGGGCAGAAAATTAAACTGCGCGACTAAACCAAAAAGAGTGAGATAGCCATGCCGATTCAAATTCTCTCGCCACAACTGACCAATCAGATCGCCGCCGGCGAAGTGGTAGAACGTCCGGCTTCGGTGGTGAAAGAGCTGGTTGAAAACAGTTTAGACGCCGGTGCTGACGAGATTCACATCGAAATTGAAAATGGCGGCGCCGGGCTGATCCGTATTCGTGACAATGGTTTCGGCATTCCCAAAGCAGAACTGGGATTAGCACTATCTCGTCACGCCACCAGTAAGATCAGTACGTTAGAAGATCTGGAGGCCATTTTAAGTTTAGGTTTTCGCGGCGAAGCCCTTGCCAGTATCAGTTCCGTCTCACGCCTGACCTTGACCTCTCGCCCGCCGCAACAAGCGGAAGCATGGCAGGTTTTTGCACAAGGTCGGGAGATGGAAACAACGATACAACCTGCCGCCCACCCAGTTGGCACTACTGTCAATGTGGCGAACCTATTTTTTAATACGCCGGCACGCCGCAAATTTCTTCGTACCGAAAAAACCGAATTTAACCATATCGACGAAGTAATCCGCCGAATTGCGTTGGTCAAACCGCAAACTGCATTTATCCTGAGCCACAACGGCAAAGTGGTGCGTCACTATCGCAAAGCAACCGATCCACAACAAAAAATTAAACGCCTAGCCGCAATTTGTGGGCAGGATTTTGTCAACCACGCCTTGCAAATTGATTGGCGTCATAATGATCTACATCTTTATGGCTGGGTGGCAGACAGTGGTTTGTTACGCCCGCAAAATGACCTGAATTACAGCTATGTCAACGGCCGTATGATGCGTGATAAAACCATCAACCACGCGGTACGCCTTGCTTACGGTGAACATATCCCCAGCGAAAGCTATCCGGCGTTTGTGCTGTTTATCGATTTGGATCCGTCGCAAGTGGATGTCAATGTGCACCCGGCAAAACACGAAGTGCGGTTTCACCAAAACCGTCTGGTACACGATTTTATTCATCAAGGCGTATCACATGCGCTCGCATCAGCAACTGAATTGGATTTTGGCGAACACACCAGCAACCCAACTGCCGGCACCACTCGAGCGGCGGCTGGAGAAAATATTTTTGCCGCCGAAACGCAAAATAATAGAAACGCTAATATTGAAAAACTGCGAATTGAAAAACAGCAAATTGAAAAACAAAAAAGTGCGGTCGCTGAACCGACAGCCATATATACTCCTCGTGAGCAGCAAAAAGCAGCTATTCCGCCTTTTGAGCTCCATAAAACGCCTTATACCAAAGCACATGGAACAGCTTACCAAGCCTTATTACACAACGAAAAGCCAACCACTGAAACACGTTATAATCCCGTCGTTGATAAGCCGGAAACGCCACATTTGCGTTTGCTGACGTTATTAAATGCGGAGCAATTGATTCTATTACAGCAGCAGCAACAACTATACTTTGTTTCAGTCAAAGCATTACAACAGGCAAAACTTCAGCTGGCACTGACACAAAACGAAATTCAAACTCAACCGCTGCTGATTCCATTGGTGATTCACCTAAGCCCTGAACAGGCCCGACACTGGCAACAGCAAAAACCGCACTTTGCCCGCTGTGGTTTTGAAATTACCCAATACGGCAATGCAGAAAAAAGCCGCCTGACCCTTAGTGCGGTTCCGGCATTGTTACGGCGACAAAACTTGCAAGCCTGCTTAGTGAGCCTGCTGAATCAGCCGCTTGACCGTTTTGAGGATTTTCTCAAAACCTTAGTGGACAGTCTCGATTTAACGCCGATGCAGTCACTGGCTGATGCCGCCAATGAGTTTGCTACTGTCGAACAACTGGCAACCGATCAAACGGAACAGATTAAACATTTGCTGCTGCCCCTCGATCTGCAACCTTATTTAACCGAGGAAAATCCGAGTGAATGACAGCCAAATCTCCGCCACCGATCATCCAAAACCGACGGCGATTTTTTTAATGGGTCCGACCGCTTCCGGTAAAACCGATCTGGCGATTCAATTGCGCCAACAACTGCCACTGGAAGTGATCAGTGTCGATTCCGCCTTGATTTATCGTGGCATGGATATCGGCACCGCCAAACCTACGCCACAAGAGCTGGCACGAGCACCACACCGCTTGATTGATATTAAAGATCCGGCAGAAAGTTATTCCGCTGCCGATTTTCGTCACGACGCCTTGCACGAAATGCAGCAAATTACTCAGCAAGGCAAAATACCGCTGTTGGTCGGTGGCACGATGTTGTATTACAAAGCCTTACTCGAAGGATTATCGCCATTGCCAGCGGCGGATGACAAAGTGCGGTCTGAGATTGAACAAATTGCCAAACAACAAGGTTGGGCATATTTGCACCAACAACTGCAACAAATCGATCCGGTTGCGGCGGCACGCATTCATCCCAATGATCCGCAGCGGATTAACCGTGCGTTGGAAGTGTATTATATCAGCGGCAAAAGCATGACCGAGTTGACCGAAACTGCCGGCGAAAAATTGCCTTATCGGATTTTGCAATTTGCCATCGCTCCGCAAGACAGGGCGGTATTGCACCAACGTATCGAACAGCGGTTCCATAACATGATTGCGCAAGGGTTTGAGCAAGAAGTACAAAAGTTGTACCAGCGACAGGATCTCCATTTGGATTTACCCTCGATCCGCTGTGTCGGCTATCGCCAAATGTGGGAGTATTTACGCGGTGATTACGATCAAAAAGAGATGATTTATCGTGGAATCTGCGCTACCCGTCAACTGGCAAAACGGCAAATTACGTGGCTGCGCGGTTGGAAATCTGAAATTCACTGGCTGGATAGCCTGAATATTTTACAGGCAAAACAAAAAATCATCCGGATTTTGCAAGAAACATCATCCCGTTAGCGCCTGCCTGATGACATTGTCAAATAAAATTGTTATATTGAAAGCAGGAGACAGACAAGACACCAAGCCGTCATTTCCTGTTCAACCTATTACGCTTGGTACACCATTATAAAAATTCACTATAACTACAAATATGAGGAATCCAACGATGGCAAAAGGACAATCCCTACAAGATCCTTACTTGAATTCACTACGCCGTGAGCGTATTCCCGTGTCGATTTATCTGGTCAACGGTATCAAATTACAGGGACAAATCGAATCATTTGATCAATTTGTTATCTTGTTAAAAAATACCGTCAGTCAAATGGTTTACAAACATGCGATTTCTACCGTCGTGCCGGCTCGTTCGATTTCGCACCACAATAATTCGCAATCGTCTGCAACGGCGAATGACAATAAAGTCGAAAACGACGACAACCAATAGCCGTTGATGGACAAACCATTTGATCGATAATGATAACAACAGCGCTCTCAGTGACAACAAACAGAGCGCTATTTTTGATTGTACCATCGGTGCAGCCAAGGGTGTTCGGGAGCAGTTGCTGGAAAACGAACGCGCCATTTTGGTGCATGTTTTTTTCTCACAGCAAAAAGATCTGGACAACATCGAAGAGTGTCGTCAATTGGCGGCGTCTGCCCAAGTCGATGTGGTCGAGGTACTCACTACTTCTCGCTCTGCGCCACAAGCCAAATACTATCTCGGCGAGGGCAAAGCAGAAGAAGTGGCAGAAGCGGTCAAACTGCATAATGCCGACATCGTGTTGGTCAACCATATCCTCAGTGCCGCACAAAACCGTAATTTAGAACGTTTATGCGGCTGTCGGGTAATTGACCGTACCACGTTGATTTTAGATATTTTCGCCCAACGAGCCCGTTCCCATGAAGGCAAATTACAGGTTGAACTGGCGCAACTGAAGCACATTTCTACCCGTTTAATCCGTGGCTGGACCCATTTGGAACGGCAAAAGGGCGGCATTGGTTTACGTGGTCCCGGTGAAACCCAATTGGAAACTGACCGTCGCTTGATCAAAGTGCGGTTAAGCCAATTGCAGGCGAAACTGGCGAAGGTCACTCAGCAGCGCAATCTCAATCGTAGAACTCGACAAAAAGCCGAAATTCCGACACTTTCACTGGTTGGTTACACTAACGCCGGCAAATCTACGTTATTCAATACCCTGACCACCGCCGAGGTTTATGCTGCGGATCAACTGTTTGCTACACTCGATCCGACACTGCGCAAGCTGAATATCGACAATGTCGGCACTACTATTCTTGCTGATACCGTCGGTTTTATTCGCCATTTGCCGCATGATTTGGTTGAAGCCTTTAAATCCACTCTGCAAGAAACCACCGAAGCGACGTTACTGCTACATGTAATCGACGCCTCCGATGAACGACGCCAAGAGAACATTGAAGCGGTGAACTTGGTATTGGAAGAGATCGGTGCCGAAAACGTGCCGGTGCTGCTGGTGTTCAATAAAATTGATCAGTGTGAAAATGTGCTACCGCATATCGAATATGACGATCAAAACAAACCAAGTGCGGTCTACCTTTCTGCCCAACATGGTGAAGGAATCGAGCTGCTATTGGAAGCGGTTCGGCAAAGACTTGAAAACCAAATCTTACGTTTACAATTGCTATTACCGATAACGGAAGGAAAAGTAAGACACCTATTTTATCAAAATCACTATATTCAAAGTGAAAACATCACTGAAAATGGTGAATTTTTCGTTACATTACAAGTTGATAGCAATAAATGGCAGCAACTTACCGCTCACTTCCCCGATTTAATAAACTATATTAAATAATTTTCTTTTGCTTTCATTTTTCAAATTCGTTACACTCACGTCCAGTTAAAAATCACAATAAAAACGTTATCGCTATCACAAAAACAAGCTAAATTTTAACCAAATCTGTGATTAGGCACACTTTTTATAAAAAAGCGCTTTACTTCATAAATGAAGCCATTCAAAATTAAATCGAAAGAAAACGAAAATATATTCGATTCTTTCGTAAGGGGTTGAAAATGACTAGTACTGTGGAAAGACGCTCACAAATTGTACAAATTGTGAATACTCAGGGCAGCATTCGAGTGGAAGCACTCGCGCAGCTCTGCTCAGTATCCAGCGTTACTATTCGCAGTGATTTGAGTTATTTGGAAAAACAGGGCTATCTACTACGTTCACACGGCTTTGCTTTGCCTAATAACCGTATCATGCATGAATTATCCATAAAAGAGAAACGCAGCCAGCATGCTGATGTCAAAAGTTTAATCGGACAAGCTGCGGTGAAACAGATTCAAAACGGGCAATCGATTATTCTGGATTCCGGAACCACCACCAAAGAAATTGCAGCAAATATGCAGCATCTAAATGAAGTGGTCGTGATGACCAGCGGTTTGGATGTGGCGATGGAACTGGTGAGTGCCGATGGCGTTCAGGTTCGTATGCCCGGTGGGATCTTAAGAAAAAATGCACTCTCTTTTTCCGGAATTTCCGCAGAGAAAAGTTTAGAAAACTATTTTTTTGACAAAGTATTTTTAGGCGTAGACGGCTATGATTTAAAAGTCGGCATCACCACACATAACGAGCAGGAAGCGAATTTGAATCGTCTGATGTGTGATATTTCGACACAAATCATCGTAGTGACCGATTCCAGTAAATTTGGTAAACGCAGCTTTCATGTGATTCGCGAGTTCAGCGGAATTGATATGCTGATTACCGACAGCGGCATTCCGCAAGAATATTTACAGGCTTTTCAGGATCAAGGCGTCGAGGTTATCTTAGCTGATACAAAATAGCGCTAACCAGTAAATACTTTTCTCAACACCATGGCTGGCCCCTTACCAGACACGACATCGACTTATGTCTAATCAATTAAGGAGTTATCATGGAATATTTGGGTCTGAAAACAGAATTACTTGAACAAGCTCAAGCGTTTTGGACTGCAAAAGAGATCTGCCAGCAACCGGATTGTTGGCAACAAACAATGGCGCTGATCGATAACCAACGCCAAGCTATTGACCATTTTCTCGCACCACTCTTTGAGAAAAAAGCCTTACGCATCATTTTGACCGGCGCCGGTACTTCCGCCTTTTCTGGTGAAGTGTTAGTGCCATTTTTTCACCAATTGACCAAACATCACGCCGTGGCTATCGCCACCACTGATTTAGTCTCCAATCCTTATCAATATCTGGATGAAGAGCAACCCACATTACTGATTTCATTTGCACGCTCCGGTAACAGCCCGGAGAGCGCTGCAGCAGTGCAGTTGGTCAACCAAGTGGTGAAACACAGCTACCATTTAATTATCACCTGCAACCAAAACGGTAAACTATACCAAGATTATCATCGCTGCGAAAATGTCTATGCGTTAGCGTTGCCACCGCAAACCAATGACAATGGCTTTGCGATGACTTCCAGCTTCTCGTCAATGACGCTAGCCACTGCAATTATTTTCTTGCAACCGCACTTTGCCGCCGCGTTAGTTAAGCAAGTAATCGCCACCACAACCCAATTTATCCAACAGCAGCACAAACGGATTAAAACCATTGCAGCACAAGAGGTTGAACGGATTGTTTATCTCGGCAGTGGTGGTTTCAAGGGCTTAGCGCAAGAATCCGCCCTTAAGTTACTGGAGCTGACCGCCGGCGAAGTGGTTGCGATGTACGACACACCACTGGGTTTCCGCCACGGGCCTAAATCTATCATCAACGATCAGACCATCGTGATTGTTTATTTATCCAATAATCCATATACCCGGCAGTATGATATTGATCTTTGCCAAGAAATTTTGCGCGATCAAAAAGTCAAAGAATTGCTGATTTTGACCAGTAAGCCGGAGCCGGCACTGCCACAGCATCTACAATTTTGTTTAGACGGATTAGCCGATGAAACCGATCTTGCTTTGGCATTCCCTTATGTGGTTTTTGCCCAGATGTTTTCGTTCTACCGCTCTTTGTTAAGCGGTCACACCACTGATAATCCTTGCCCTAGCGGCGAAGTGAATCGGGTGGTGCAAGGCGTTATCATTCACCCTTATCAACCTTAACCGCTCTTTGCAGCTCAGGAGAAATTATGCCTAATATTGTATTAAGTCGTATCGATGAAAGACTGATTCACGGTCAAGTTGGCGTGCAATGGGTCGGTTTTGCCGGCGCAAATTTGGTGCTGGTGGCTAACGATGAAGTTGCCGAAGATGAAATGCAGCAGAATTTGATGGAAATGGTGCTAGCCGATGGAATCGATGTGCGCTTTTGGCCATTACAAAAAGTGATTGACAATATTCACCGTGCCGCAGACCGACAAAAAATTCTGTTGGTTTGCCGCAGTCCTTCCGACTTTCTAAAATTGGTCGAGGGCGGTGTGCCAGTGAAAAAAATCAATGTCGGCAATATGCACTTTGCCGAAGGTAAACAACAGATTTACAAAACGGTATCGGTCGATCCACAAGATACCGCAGCGTTTAAAAAGCTTCAGCAGCTTGGGGTGGAATGCTATATCCAAGGTGTTCCAACTGAAGAATCAATAGATCTATTTAAACTACTCAAATAAGGAGGCACACCATGGAAATTGGATTGCTACAATCAATTCTCCTCGGCATTATTGCTTTTATAGCGGGGCTTGACCTCTATAACGGCTTAACTCACTTCCACCGTCCGGTAGTACTCGGTCCAATCGTCGGCTTAGTCCTTGGCGATTTACAAACCGGTATCTTGGTTGGTGGTACATTAGAATTAGTATGGATGGGCTTAGCGCCACTCGCCGGCGCCCAACCACCAAACGTGATTATCGGGACTGTGGTCGGCGCAACCTTTGCGATTACCACCAAAACCGATCCAAAGGTTGCCGTCGGGGTGGCGGTGCCGTTTGCCATCGCCGTACAAATGGGGATCACGTTCCTGTTCTCGGTCATGTCTGCTGTGATGTCGCGTGTTGACAAAATGGCAGAAGAGGCCAACCTGAAAGGCATCGATTACGTCAACTACTTCGGCTTATTGGTATTGGGAACGTTCTACTTCTTCTGCGCTTTCCTGCCGGTTTACTTCGGTGCAGAACACGCCGGTAAAATTATCGAAATGTTGCCGAAAGAAGTGATCGACGGCCTGGGCGTTGCCGGTGGCATTATGCCTGCTATCGGGTTTGCTGTCTTGATGAAAATCATGATGAAAAACGTGTATATCCCTTACTTTATTTTAGGATTCGTCGCTGCCGCTTGGTTGCAATTGCCGGTCTTGGCAATCGCCGCCGCTGCGACTGCAATGGCAATTATCGACTATATGCGTAAAGGCACTGAAACCGTTGAAGTTAAAAAACAGGAGTTTGAAGATGGAATCTAAACTGAATACTCAAACAGCGACACAAAATGACGATGTCTATGAAGATCAAAGCATCGGTGCCGAACTGACAAAACACGATATCAATGTCATGGCATGGCGTTCACTGTTGCTGCAAGCCTCGTTCAACTATGAAAGAATGCAAGCAGCGGGCTGGTTATACGGCCTGGCGCCGTCACTGAAAAAAATCCACACCAATAAAGCGGACTTAAGTAAATCCATGAAAGGAAATCTGGGCTTCTTCAATACCCACCCATTCTTGGTCACCTTCGTCATGGGGATTATTTTGGCAATGGAACGTTCCAAACAGAACGTCAACAGTATCCAAAGTACCAAAATCGCAGTTGGTGCGCCGTTGGGCGGCATCGGTGATGCCATGTTCTGGCTGACCTTACTACCAATTTGTGGTGGTATCGGTGCCAGCTTGGCATTACAAGGCTCAATCATGGGTGCAGTTTTCTTCTTCGTGGTGTTCAATATCGTACACTTTGGTTTACGTTTCGGCTTGGCGCACTACTCCTACCGCATGGGGGTCGCTGCCATTCCGGTGATTAAAGCCAACACCAAGAAAGTCGGACATGCCGCTTCGATTGTCGGGATGACGGTTATCGGTGCTTTGGTGGCAACCTACATTCGCTTTAACACCACTTTGGAAATTACCGCTGGTGATGCCGTGGTGAAAGTGCAAGCTGATGTGATCGACAAATTGATGCCGGCATTCCTGCCACTGGTCTATACCTTGCTAATGTACTATCTGGTCAAACGAGGCTGGTCACCGCTACGCCTGATTATTCTGACTGTGGCCATGGGTATTATCGGACGCTTTGCCGGTTTGCTGTAACAAAATAATATCGACTTTGACTGGGGGATTTCCCCCAGTCTGTTTTAAGGAGTTTTACATGATTAGTATTATTGTGCTGGGACACGGTCGTTTTGCTTCCGGCATCCAATATGCCGTCAATCAAATTATCGGGGAACAGGATAATATCGCTTTTATTGATTTTCCAGAGAGTAAAAGCCCAGCCCAACTGAAACAAGAGATTCTGACCGCACTTGAACAATTGAATCATACGCGCGGCGTACTGTTTTGCTGCGATATCCTTGGTGGCTCGCCTTTCAGAACCGCATCACTAATTGCACAAGAATTACCGATTGCTGAAGTGATCACTGGCAGCAATCTGCAAATGCTGATTGAATGCAGCATGGAAAAAGATGAATTGGCATTTGCCGACTTAGTGGAATTAGCACTGAGTAGTGGCAAACAAGGAATCACCAAACTCAGTAACGAATTAAGCCAAAGTAAACAACGCTCTGTACAGCAAGAAGATGGAATTTAAAAGGATCGCTATTATGTCAACAAGAATCGAACGCTTAAAAAAAATTTGTAACCAACAAGGCATCATCAGCGCACTGGCGATTGATCAGCGCGGCGCCTTGAAACGGATGTTAGGCGACGACATCACCCCACAACAAATCAGTGAATTCAAAACCTTAGTTTCCCAGATTTTAACCCCGTATGCCTCCTCTATCTTATTAGATCCCGAATTCGGCTGGTCAGCCGCTGCTGCCAGAGACAGTGAATCCGGCTTAATGATGGCATATGAAAAAACCGGCTACGACAAAACCACCGTTGGGCGCTTCCCAGACTTAATTGACGACGTTTCAGTGCTGCGTTTAAAAGAAAAGGGCGCCGATGCAGTCAAGTTGCTGCTGTATGTTGATGTCGATGAGCCAGATTGCATTAATGATCGCAAAAAGGCCTTTGTCGAGCGTATCGCCTCTGAATGCAAAGCCGAAGAAATGCCGCTGTTCTTAGAAATTTTAACCTATGATGCCAATACCGAAGATGAAAAAGAGTATGCCAAACTGAAGCCGCGCAAAGTCATCGAAGCGATGCGCAGCTATGCCGATCCAAAATATGGCGTGGATGTGTTCAAAGTCGAAGTGCCGGTCAATATGAAATATGTCGAAGGCTATGCCAAAGACGAAGTGCTTTACAGCCAAGCTGAAGCCGCTGCTTATTTTGCCGAGCAAAGTGCGGTCTCACCACTGCCGTTTATCTTCCTCAGCGCCGGGGTCTCCGCTGAATTGTTCCAACAAACACTGGTTTTCGCCAAACAAGCCGGCTCCCATTACAACGGCGTGCTATGCGGTCGTGCCACTTGGGCAGACGGTGCCAAAATCTACAAAGCGCAAGGCAAAGCCGCCTCAATCGAGTGGTTGAAAACCCAAGGCATGCAAAATATTCAAGAATTGGATGAAGTGTTGCAGCAAAACGCCACCCCGATTTCATTCTAAATAACAAGGAGAAAAAACATGGCGATTATTCATACCCGAATTGATGGACGTCTGATTCACGGTCAAGTAGCTAATCTCTGGACTTCTTATCTTAATATTTCACGTATTATGGTGGTGGATGAAGTCGCCGCAAACAACGATATCGACAAAGCAGGGCTGCGTTTAGCCTGCCCTGCCGGTGTCAATTTAAGTGTACTGACCATTGAAAAAGCCGCAAAAAATATCAATGACGGACGCTACGATTCACAACGCGTATTACTGATCACCCGCAATCCTCAAACATTACTCGGACTTGTCGAACATGGGGTAACCCTAACAGAAATCAATGTCGGCAACATGTCGCAGACCGAGCATACCCGTTCCATAAAAAAATCCGTCAATATCACCGATAACGATATTCACGTATTCCAACAACTTTCTGCAAAAGGTATTTTTCTGACCGCACAAATGGTGCCCAATGAAGAAAAAATTGACTTAATGAAACTTTTATAAGGGGTACTAATCATGATTGAATGGTGGCAAATTCTATTAATTACCGTCTATGCCTTTTATCAAATCTTAGATGAACTGACCATTGTCTCCAGTGCCGGATCGCCGGTATTTGCCGGCTTGGTAACCGGGCTAATTATGGGCGACATGACAACCGGTCTGTTAATCGGCGGCTCAATGCAACTGACTGTGCTGGGTGTCGGCACGTTTGGTGGCGCCTCACGGATCGATGCCAACTCCGGTACGGTTATCGCCACCGCATTTTCGATTGCCGTCGGCATGGATCCACAACTGGCACTCACCTCCCTTGCCGTACCGATTGCTGCATTAATGGTCTACACCGATATTCTGGCACGAATGTCAAATGTGTTCTTCGCGCACAGAATCGATAAGAATATTAATGACCATGCCTATAGCGCTATCAATATCAATTATCTATGCGGTGCCATCGCATGGGGATTGTCACGCGCCCTGCCGATTTTCTTGGCATTAGTATTTGGCGGTCCATTGGTTGAAGCATTAGTTTCTGCGATGCAGTCTGGTATTTTAAAAATTATCGCTGACGGTTTAACACTCGCCGGTGGCGTGCTACCGGCACTGGGTTTTGCGATTTTATTACGCTATCTGCCGACAAAACGCCATATTGCTTACCTGATTCTCAGTTTTGCATTAACCGCGATCCTCATTACACTGTTCGGCAATGTGGCTGCAATCGGCAACGCCTTAGACGGCTTGCTGCCAAGCTCACTTGGTCGCTCTTACAACAGCCTGCCAATGCTGGCAATGGCAGCTATCGGCTTTGCTTTCGCCGTAATGGTTTACCAACGCAGTGTTAATGACAACGACAGCAGCACTTCAGCCAAAAAATCCACATCCGCTACAGGAGAAATCGAAGATGACGAACTCTAATTCCAATAACACTGTCGGCAATCCGAAAAATTATAAATTGACTGATGCTGATTTTCGTCAAATCAACACTCGCAGCCTATTTTTCAACCAACTTGGTTGGAACTACGAGCGGATGCAGGGTTCCGGCTATCTTTGGATTATGTTGCCGCAACTGCGTAAAATGTATGGCGATAATTCGCCGGAATTGAAAAAAATGATGGTGATGCACAACCAATTTTTCAATACCAGCCCATTCTTCAACACAATTGTGAAAGGAATCGACTTGGCATTGGAAGAAAAAGAAGGCGAGAAATCGATTGAGGCGGTTGCCGGAATCAAATCCGGTTTAATGGGACCATTCGCCGCCATTGGTGATGCGATCTTCGGTTCGCTAGTGCCTGCCATTATGGGGGCAATTGCCGCTACGATGGCAATCGGCGGTAATCCGCTTGGGGTGGGGTTATGGGTAATGGTCGCCATCGCTACCATGGTATTCCGCTGGGTACAACTGAAAATCGCCTACCGCGAAGGAGTTAATCTTGTCACCACCTTAGGACATAAACTGAATGCTTTAACTAACGCCGCTACGGTATTGGGGGTGTTCGTCGTCGGGGTGATGTGTGCCACCATGGTAAATGTTTCCGTTCCGTATGTGGCGACCATCGGTGAAAAAGTCGTGTCTGCACAAGCTAACTTAGATCTTATTTTACCAAGATTAGTACCCGCATTAGTAGTCGGCTTTATCTACTGGCTGTTGGGACGACCGAAAATGTCGTCCAATAAAGCCATTATGATCATCATTGCCTTGTGTATTCTATTCTCTTGGCTCGGCATACTGGCAAAAGGCTAATCAACCGCACTTTGAAGACAAAGCACGCAGCAATGTGTGCTTTGTCTTTACCACAACCTTTGTTAATTGAAGTTAAAACCACGAGGGTAATATGTTAGAAGCGATTATTTTTGATATGGACGGTGTGATCATCGATTCTGAATTTTAAGGAGTAAAGTATGCCCTTTCAAATTGGCGAACACGATTTTCTACTGCACGGCAAGCCGTTTAAAATTATCTCCGGCGCAGTGCACTATTTCCGTATCGTTCCCGATTATTGGTACCGTACTTTGTATAATTTGAAAGCGATGGGGTGTAACAGCGTTGAAACCTATATGCCATGGAACCTACATCAACCACAGCCCGATCAATTCTATTTTGACGACAACGCCGATTTAGTCCGTTTTATCCAAACGACACAACAGCTTGATCTCTATGTGATTTTGCGCCCCTCGCCGTATATTTGCGCCGAATGGGAATTTGGCGGTTTACCTGCATGGCTGCTGAACATTCCAAATTTACGCCCACGCAGCAACACCCCTGAATTCTTAGCCCCAGTCAACGCCTATCTCCATCACCTATTGCCATTAGTTACGCCCTACCAGATCACACACGGCGGTAACATCATTATGATGCAAATCGAAAACGAATATGGTTCATTCGGCAACGACAAAGACTACTTGCGTGCGATCAAACAAATCATGCTAGACAACGGGGTCGATGTGCCACTATTCACTTCAGACGGCGCATGGCAAAATGCGTTGGAAGCTGGCGCATTGATTGAAGATAATATTTTGCCGACCGGTAATTTCGGTTCACGCAGCGATGAAAATTTAGACCAGTTACAGCGCTATTTCAGCCATCACAACCGCACTTTTCCATTGATGTGCATGGAGTTTTGGGATGGGTGGTTTAATCGTTGGAAAGAGCCGATGATTACGCGCGACGCCCAAGATCTTGCTGCTTGTAGCAAAGCCCTGCTCGACCGCGCGAGTATCAATTTTTATATGTTGCAAGGCGGCACAAATTTCGGTTTTTGGAACGGTTGCTCCGCACGCGGCGACACCGACTTACCGCAAGTAACCTCCTATGATTATGACGCCCCAATCCGTGAATGGGGTGAACCATCAGAAAAATTTTATCTGTTACAACAAGTGTTGCAACAATACCCTGATGCCAGCCCTATTTGTGATCCGATTTTACCGACCTTCACCGCCTATCCGGAACTTGAGCTGCAACAGGAGGTCTGTCTGTTCAGCACCTTGCATCACATCAGCCACCGTTACGACAGCAATCACACCCAAAATATGGAACAGCTGGGACACTACTATGGCTACATACTCTACCGCACTTATGCCGACAGTTACAGCCAAGATCTGAAACTGCGGATTTATCAAGGACGCGATCGCATTCAAGTGTTTAACGAACAACAAAAAATCGCTACCCAATATCAGCACGAAATCGGTAATGATATTATATTGCATACCCCACAACCACAGTTGCAATTGGATTTACTGGTGGAGAATATGGGGCGGGTCAATTATGGCGGCAAACTTCTTGCACCAACCCAGCACAAAGGCATCAGCGGTGGTGTGGTACTGGATCTACATTTTCACAGCGGTTGGCAACAATACGCATTAGATTTTACAAAACTACACCAGATTGATTTTAGCGGCTCCGTCAACGCCGCCAATCCGTCTTTCTATCGATTTACTTTAACCCTTGAACAACCACCGCAAGATAGCTTTATTGACACCAGCACACTTGGCAAAGGTGTAATCATCGTCAATGGAAAAAATCTGGGACGTTATTGGTCAGAGGGACCAACCTGCTATCTCTATCTACCGGCGCCATATTTACAGCAAGGCGACAACAGTATTATCGTATTTGAAACTGAAGGCGTACGCCCGACCGCACTTCGATTCAGCGATAAACCGATTTATAAAACCTTAACCAGCCAAAATTTATAATAACTATGGGAGAAAACATGAATATTATTTTAATCAGCCACGGTGAATTCGCTAAAATCTTACTGGAAACCGCTGAAATGATTCTCGGCAAAATCGAAAACGCCCAGAGCGTCTGTCTTTATCCACATGAAGGTAGCGACGACTTCAAACAAAAATTCGAACTGGCTTTAAGCCACACTAGCGGTAAAACGGTGGTGTTGTGCGACATCATGGGCGGTACGCCCTGTAATGTTGCGATGCACTACCTCGACCGCACTTCACTGTATAGCGGTATGAATTTACCGATGGTAATCAGCCTCGTGAGTGAGAACAATTGTGACGAGCTGATCGAAACTGCCCGTCAACAAATTTATGATGTAGCCGTGCAATTACGGCAGCTACAACAAGAAGATGATGAGTAACACCTATCCAGCGGTGTCGCCTATTCCTGCACAACAGCACACTTTTGTGCTTTCTTTTCGGCTCGACGGCGCTGAAAAAAATTACTCAGTTTTTCGCTGCATTGCTGTTGTAATACACCGCTGGTCACTTCAAGAAAATGGTTCATTTTATAATCATTAAAAAAATGAAAGCGTGAACCGACTGCGCCGGTTTTGTGATCACTGGCGCCAAATACCAAGCGTTTGATTCGACTGTGCAAAATCGCCCCGGCACACATCGTGCAAGGTTCTAGCGTCACATACAGCGTAGTATTGAGCAGACGATAATTTTGCAGCGCACTTGCCGCTTGTCGAATCGCTTCGATTTCAGCATGCGCAGTGGGATCGTGTTTTGAAATGGAAGCATTCCAGCCTTCGCCGATAATTTGCCCGAGCTCATCAACCAACACCGCACCCACCGGAATTTCGCCCAGCGATTCGGCATAATCGGCAAGCGCTAGCGCACGCTGCATAAAATATTGATCTTGTTCAAGTGCGGTCATGGAGATCTCAATTGGACTACTAACAAAAGACAAATATGAGATTTCTATAGTAAAAGTAGAGGCGGATTAACTATCCGCCCCTACTCTACTTATCAAAAATCTCGGTTAAAAATAAGAGGAATTACCCTTCTCTACGCCCGGTACGACGTGGTTTGCGGTCGAAACTTGGCTTGCCGCTGCGATCGTTGCGCTCTTGGAAACGATCATTGCCACGTCCACCACGGAAATCACTGCGTCCGCCGTCACGGAAACCACCTTCTCTTTTGCCACGAGCAAAACCACCTTTGCGTTCACCACGACCACCGAAACCGCCATCGCCTTTCACCTCTTCGACAAAGCGCATCTGCATTGGTTTATTCAGCACTCGAGTTTTACCAAAATGTTGTAACAACTCTTTCGGCATATCTTTCGGCAATTCGATTGTCGAGTAGTCATCGTGCAGTTTGATGTGTCCGATATAACGGCTGTCAATGTCGCCCTCGTTAGCGATTGCGCCGACAATATGTTTCACTTCTACCCCATCGGCACGCCCGACCTCGATACGGTATAAATCCATCGGGGTTTGTTCGCGTGCCGGACGGCCACGATCATCACCGCGCGCATCACCACGTCCACGTCTGTCACTCGAACGTGGATTTTCTTGACGCTCACGACGGGCTTTAATCACCGGATCCGGTGGCAGAATCAGTTTTTGTTTACCTTGCAGCAACATCATCATCGCAGCAGCCAAATCTTCATGATCTTGATCGGCGGTAAACATATCTTCCAGCAAACTGCGGTATTTTTCTAGGTCATGGTGCTCCAGCTGGGTAGAAATTTGTTGCTTAAATTTCTCACGACGGCAAGCTTCCAACGTTTTGTGATTCGGCAATTCGACTTCATCGATCTGCTTTTTCATCAAGTGTTCAACATTACGCAGCAGACGTCTTTCACGCGGTTCAACAAATAACAACGCACGTCCGGCACGTCCGGCACGACCGGTACGCCCAATGCGGTGTACGTAAGACTCTGCATCCAACGGAATATCGTAGTTGACCACCAGACTGATGCGCTCAACATCCAAACCGCGCGCCGCCACATCGGTCGCAATCAAAATATTCAGCCGTCCGTTACGCAGACGATCTAGGGTTTGCTCGCGCAGTTGTTGGGTCATGTCGCCGTTCAATGCTGCTGCGCTATGACCGTGTTTTTCCAACAGTTCGGCAATATCCAAAGTTGCGGTTTTGGTGCGCACGAAAATAATCGCTGCATCAAAATCTTCCACTTCCAAGAAGCGCAACAACGCTTCGTTTTTACGCACCCCGTTGACATACCAACAGCTTTGGGTGATATCCGGCAGCGTTTGTTGCGATGCCTGAATTTTCACTTCTTGCGGGTCACGCATAAAACGACGGGTAATGCGGCGAATCGGTTCCGGCATCGTGGCAGAGAAAAGTGCGGTTTGGTGCTGTTCCGGTAGTTTGCTCATCACCTCTTCGACATCGTCGATAAAGCCCATACGCAGCATTTCATCCGCTTCATCCAGCACCATAAAGCGCAATTCGGACAAGTTCAGGGTGCCACGACGAATGTGATCCAAAATCCGTCCCGGCGTACCCACCACCACTTGTGAACCTTGGCGCAAGGCACGCAGCTGAATATCATAACGTTGTCCGCCGTACAGGGTGACGATATTCAAGCCTTTGATGTTTTTACTAAATTGTTCGCAGGCATCGGCTACCTGAATCGCCAATTCGCGAGTTGGCGCCATCACCAACATTTGCGGCGTACGAATATCGGCATTGATCTGAGCCAACAGCGGTAATGAAAACGCAGCGGTTTTGCCGCTACCGGTTTGCGCCATGCCCAGCACATCACGGCCGTTTAGCAAGTGCGGTATACAAATTTGCTGAATCGGTGACGGATTTACAAATCCCATAGCCGTTACAGCGGAAATCAATGACTCAGGCAAGCCCAAATCGTTAAAGGTTAAAGTAGTTTGTTCTGTCATTTTTTACTCAATAGTAGAAAAGCGGCTTATCATGTTAAGACCGCAGATAGTGATAAATTGTTGCGTGATAGAATGCGTCCGGTACGACATCCTGCACTGGGGCAGATTCGCACCGCTGAGAAATGATTCACCTTAATACCATTTTGCCGAATAATTGATGCAATCCGGCGGCAACGAAATCGGTGATAAAACAATCCCAATCAAGACGGTTTATTAACTTAGTTCGTATCAAATACAACCGCTAATGTTCGATCTCACTCTTGCACATTATTCAAGCGTAAATGTGAAAGTTCGAACAGGGCAAAACGATACTCAACAAAGTTAAATACTTGATTGGCCATAGCCAACTTAAACAAAGCTGTCGCTTCGTCAACCTTCCCCAGATTGAGTTGTTGTTTTGCAAGATAAAAATAGGTTTCAGTTAAAATTTCGGCATATTGCGGCGAATACGGCACGGCAAAATTATCAATTTTCTTCTGTAATTCTGCGTAAGACAATTCACCTAAATAGTAATGAACGATATTGGTGCCCCAAAATTCATTGGACAATCCTTTCGCCCGTTGTGCCAAATTTTGTTTTGCTTCATAAGGCTTATATTTCAATTCATTCAAATATAACCACAAAGTGCGGTAAGGATCACTCGGATCCGCCTCATAAAAGGTTAAAAAGTCGCGTTGCGCTAGCCCGTGACGACCGACGTAATAGAAGTTTAGTGCGCGATTTAAATAAGCATATTCATAATTCGGATCCAGATGCAGCACCGCATTAAACGCATCTAAAGAGCCGTCATAGTCACCGTCCAACAAGAGGTAAAGCCCTAAATAATTATAAACCGCCGCTAACTTAGGTTGCAGCATCAAGGCTTGGGTAAAGTCATAACGGGCTAATCCCCATAATCCCAAGCTGTCATATAGTACTCCACGCTCAAAATGTAACGACGCTCGCTCATTTTTTGCCAAATTTCCGACCAGTAATACCTGGCTGATCCGTGCAATCATCACTTCTTGATCGAAATGCAGCAATGGATTTTGTTCAGCCAAGGTCACATTTTTGTCGGAAATCAGCGGAATAGTCGGACGCATTGAACATGCCGCCGCCAGCAATAAAAATGCCAGCACACAAAGTGATTTTGTGTAATTCATCATATTATTGGCGATTTTCATGTTCATAACCCTTGGATAAAAATTCAAGCTGCTTTGCTTATCTTATCGTAAATTTAGCAGCTTGAATATTTTATTACTCGGCGTCCGGCTCGGCAATCACTGCTTCGTCGGCTTGTCCCTGGTTGATGTCACGCATGGTCAAACGAATACGACCTTGGCGATCGATTTCAACCACTTTCACCGCAACTTCTTGCCCGACTTGCAGATAATCCGTCACTTTTTCCACACGTTCCGCAGCGATTTGGGAAATATGCACCAGACCTTCTTTGTTACCCACAATAGCGACGAATGCACCAAAATCAGCGATACGCGTGACTTTACCGGTGTAAACACGGTTCACTTCCACATCAGCAACGATGTCTTCGATGCGTAGCATCACAGCTTTGGCGGCAGAGTTATCGGTCGCAGCAATTTTGACGGTACCGTCATCGGCAATATCAATTGAGGTGCCGGTTTCTTCGGTCAATGAGCGAATCACTGCACCGCCTTTACCGATCACGTCTTTGATTTTCTTCGGATCAATTTTCATGGTGTGAATCCGCGGTGCAAAATCAGAAATATCGCCACGCGGCGCTTCAATCGCCTGCTCCATCACACCCAAAATATGCATTCTGGCACCTTTAGCTTGGTTCAATGCAATCTGCATGATTTCAGCGGTGATCCCTTCGATTTTGATATCCATCTGAAGTGCGGTCACGCCTTGTTTGGTACCGGCAACTTTGAAATCCATATCGCCCAAGTGATCTTCATCACCCAAAATATCGGACAAGACTACGAATTTATCGTCGGATTTCACCAAGCCCATCGCGATCCCGGCAACGGCTGATTTAATCGGCACGCCGGCGTCCATCAACGCCAAAGATGCACCACAAACCGATGCCATCGAAGAAGAACCGTTCGATTCAGTGATTTCAGAAACCACACGCACCACATACGGGAACTCTTCAATGCTAGGCATCACAGCCAATACGCCACGTTTTGCCAAACGACCATGACCGATTTCACGCCGTTTTGGTGAACCGATCATGCCGGTTTCGCCCACGGAATACGGAGGGAAGTTGTAGTGGAACAAGAAATGATCGGTGCGCTCACCGGTAATATCATCAATAATTTGCGCATCACGCTCAGTTCCCAAAGTAGCAACCGCCAACGCTTGGGTTTCACCACGGGTGAAGATTGCTGAACCATGAGTACGCGGCAACACGCCGGTGCAAATATCCAAGGCACGCACCGTATCGACGCTACGTCCGTCAATCCGTGGTTCGCCGGCTAGAATGCGGCTGCGTACCACATCACTTTCCAATGCGCCTAAAATATCGGCAATCACATTCTCATTGACGCTTTCATCTTCGTTGCTTGCCAACAATGCCACTGTGACTTCGGCTTTAATCGCATCAACTTGCGCATAGCGAGCTTGTTTTTCCGTGATACGATAGGCTTCGCCCAAACGGCTTTCCGCCAACGCTTTCACTTGGTTCACCAGTGCGGTATTGACCGCTGGCGCTTGCCACTCCCAACGTGGTTTGCCGGCTTCTTTCACCAATTGTTTGATATTGTCGACTACAACTTGTTGTTGTTCGTGACCAAACACCACCGCCGCCAACATTTGCTCTTCGCTTAAAATATCCGCTTCGGATTCCACCATCAGAACCGCTTTATCCGTTCCGGCAACCACTAAATCCAAACGGCTGTGCTTTTGTTCCGCCATGGTTGGGTTCAGCACGAATTGATCATTGATAAATCCGACACGCGCAGCACCGATTGGACCGTTGAACGGTACGCCGGACAATGCCAACGCTGCTGAAGCACCGATCATCGCCACGATATCCGGGCAAATTTGCGGATTGACCGAAACCACGGTGGCGACGATTTGAATTTCATTATAGAACCCTTCCGGAAACAGCGGGCGAATCGGACGGTCGATTAAACGTGCGATTAAGGTTTCGCCTTCAGAAGGACGACCTTCACGGCGGAAAAAGCCCCCCGGAATACGCCCTGCGGCATAGGTACGTTCTTGATAGTTAACCGTTAACGGGAAGAAATCCTGTCCGGCTTTCACTTCTTTTTTCGCTACCACAGTCACAAAAACCGAAGTATCGTCCATGCTCGCCATCACGGCAGCTGTTGCCTGACGCGCCATCGCACCGGTTTCCAGAGTTACGGTATGCTGACCGTATTTAAATTGTTTAACAATTGGAGTCACGAGATTTTCCTTTTAAAATAATTCATTAAATGATGCTCATCTCTTTATTGCGACTAGCAAAAATAATCTGCAATCGGGTTTAGAGTAGAAAAGAATGGGGATAAAAAATGGTTTTCACACAACCGTTTTAATAACGTAAAAGAGATCATTTTTGATAGCCGCACGCTGACAAAGAGTATAAGCCTGCTTATTATACAGATATTTTTTATAAGAATGCTAATACTTTATCCGAATCGGCAAAGATTCTCTTTATTCAGCCAAGCGCAAACCACGAAACTATCCCGTTAAGCACAAAACAATTTTTGATGTAAAAACGGCGCCATCGCCAAAATCACCGCCTGCACATACACGCTTTCACGACTGGCATTGCCGTTAGTCAGCAGGCTCATTGCACCGCCTTTTTGTTTGATATTTTCGGTTTGAAACACGCGATCCATAATGCTGCCTAGCTCGGTGTCCGAATTTAATTGTTGAAAAATCACATTAGGAATCGGCAGTTCGGCACTGCGCCCGACGGCAAACCGCACTTTATCGCTGATCACAACATAAGCGCAGGTCGCCGCACCATAATCAAAACGTTCGATTCCGGCTTCAATCGCCAGATAAAAATCTGCATTGGGTAACTGTTGCTGACAGAATTGCACCCGATTAACAGCGCCTTGCTTGGTTTCCGCCATACTCATCGGCTGTTCCGCCACGCCGGACTGGGACGGCATCGCCTCAAAACGCAAAGTGCGGTCTGGAAACAGTTGGCAGAAGGCGGTTTTGACCGCATTGACTTTCACCGGATTGGTCGAGGCAATCACAATCTGCATATTACGCTACTCTTTCTGGCATTTTATGTGGTGTAAAACGGGCTTTTACCGGCATACGTTCTGCAATTCTAGCCCGGTTAAGCCATAAAGCATTGTCGGTCGGCACATAATCTAACCATAGCTCCGGCGTTGAAGGCAGATCTTGCGCCCAGCGGTTGGTGACATTAAAACCACGCGCCAGACACTCCTGATGTAGCGCTTGATAACGCTTGTGTAGGAAGGTCAGTTTATTCATAAAAAATTTAACGTGCCCGGTGCCCAACTTATAATCATCGGGCTGTCCATCCAAATTATATTTGCCTTTAGCGACCGCATTGGGAATTCGTGTTAGTTCACGGTGTTCTGCCAGCAGATGTTGATCGCACAACTCGCTGACCGGGACGACATTGATTCGAGTCATCCTTGTCCTCCTTGTGCAATTTGGACTAGTTGCTCCATATTGGCAATTTGGTAGGTCGGTTGAATATTGGTATCATTCACTTTGCCGTGGCTGAGCCAGCAAGTATCCAAACCACTGTTTTGTCCGCCGAGAATATCGGTTTCCAGCGTATCGCCCACCATCAAGACCGCACTTTTATCATCGACTTTCGCTAGGTTTAAGGCGTGTTGAAAAATGCCGTGATGCGGCTTCGGTAAACCGATATTTTCCGACACCACCACAAACTCAAAGTGCGGTTTCAACCCGGTTTTTTGCAACCGTAGATCCTGCATCGCATTAAAACCATTGGTAATAATGCCGAACCGCACTTTTTCAGACAGGGTTTGCAACATTGCTTCGACGCCATCCAACGGTTGGCAAATATCGGCCATCGCAATCAAATAAGCCTGATTGAGTTCGCTCGGCTGGCGGCTGAGATGTTGCGCCCATTGGTTAAAACGCGTGGTTTGTAATTCATCGGCGCTGATTTTGCCTTGATGATAGGCCTGCCATAGCGGTTGATTCACCGTTTGATAGTCGGCAAAATGCTGTTGAGTAAATTCAACATCATATTGCGCAAACATTTGTTGTAAGCCACGAAACGAATCAAATGAGAACAGCGTTTCGTCGGCATCAAAAAAGATCCATTGATATTTCAACTTTATTTCCTATACAAGAGAAAGTGCGGTCTGGCGCTCCACTTCTGCCTTTAAACCTTGATAACCGCATTCGGTTTTAATGATGTGAAACAGCTGCTCGGCTTGTGGATACGCTTTTTCCAGATAACGCAGCCACTGCTTGATGCGGGCAACGTGATAAAAGCCTCGGTCATCAGGGTTTTCCAAATTAACGTATTGCTGCAACAGCAACAGCACCTGCTGCCAAGCCAGTTTCGATTGATTAAATTTCACCACACGGCTGAGATTGGGGATATTCAGTGCGCCGCGTCCGATCATCAGCGCCTCACAGCCGGTCAGTGTCAGACAATTTTGTCCGTCCTGCCAGTTCCGGATTTCACCGTTGGCAATCACCGGAATCGTTAAACGTTGACGAATTTCGCCGATTTTGCGCCAGTTGATGCGTTCAGCACGGTAGCCGTCCGTTTTGGTCCGTCCGTGAATCGTGATTTCATCCGCGCCCCCCTGCTGCACCGCATCGGCAATTTCAAACGCCGCCGTGTCGCTGTCCCAACCCAACCGCACTTTGACGCTAACCTGATGCTGTTTGTCCAATGCACTGCGAATCGCTTTTGTGGCTTGATAAATCAGCTCAGGCTGTTTCAGCAACGAAGCGCCGCCTTGGCTGTTATTTACGGTTTTCGACGGACAGCCGCAGTTCAAATCAACCCCGTGCGATCCGAGCTCGACCGCTCTTTGTGCATTTTCCGCCAGCCAATCAGGGAACTGCCCCAACAACTGCACCCGCACCGGTGTACCGGCTTGCGTATAACCGCCATGCTGTAATTCCGGGCAAAGACGGTAAAACGCTTTTTTCGGCAACAATTGATCAACCACCCGCACAAATTCCGACAGGCACAGATCATAATCGTTGACTTGAGTTAATAGGTGGCGCAAGAACGGATCCAGCACGCCTTGCATTGGCGCTAAAATAACCCGCATCATAGCGCTCTTTTATCGGTACTTACCACATAAATCGCTGCTAAATAAAACAAAACCCCTCGCTTTTGCCTCATCACTTCCAACCTTTGCTTTTACAGATCAGATCGTAGGCAGCTTGAATTTTTTGTGCTTTCTCTTTTGCCATCTCCATCATCTCCGGCGGCAAGCCTTTGGCAACCAGTTTATCCGGATGATACTCGTTCATCAGTTTGCGATAAGCCCGTTTTACGCTCAGCTGATCATCGGTTGCAGCCACACCCAGCACCTGATATGCCGCTTGCAGATTATCCGCAGCGGAAGTGCGGTAAGACTGTCCGCCTTGATAACCGCCCTGCTGCTGATACTGTCCGCCTTGTTGCTGATATTGTGCGCCGGAAGCGAATTGTTGCGAGGCGTAAATCATCGCCATCATTTGTTCAAACTGCATTTGCGACAACCCCAACTCTTGGGCAATCACCGACAACAGCGATTTTTCGTTTTGATCCAAATGGTTATCCGCAAGTGCGGTTTGGATTTGAATATCCAAAAACATCCGCAGCAAATCCGGGCGACGGCCGCAAGCGACTCGAAATTCACGAATCACTTGGCGGATCGGAAAATCAGCGTCTTTACCACGACTAAAAGCGTCTTGCGCCATGCGCTGTGCCGCAGAATCCAGATTCAAACGGCTCATAAACGCTTGCGCCAGCTGGATATCCTCTTGTGTCACCCGCCCTTTGGCTTTACTCAGATGCCCCATCACCGCAAAGGTGGTTTGCAAAAAAAGCTGCTGCCGGGTCAAGGTTTTACTAAAAAATGAGGAACTGACACTGCCCATTTCATAGATTTTTTTATCCACGAAATGCCCCAACACCGCACCAAAAATCGCCCCCCAGAAACCGCCGTAACGGTAACCGAGAATAAAACCGATAATTTTTCCGATAAAATTCATCTTTCTTTCCAGTCGTCAAACAAAGTGCGGTTATTTTACCTGAATCGGCAACGCTTAGAAATGATTATTGCTCAGGGCTTTTATCGTGAAAATAGGTGATATGGCTGAATATTGCTTAACGTCGGTTCAATTCGTTGCCGTGCCAATTCGGTATCATAGTGATTTTGTAAATTCAGCCAACTTTGTGCTTCACAACCGAAATAAGCCGCCAAACGTAAGGCTGTGTCGGGTGTTATTGCGCGTTTGCCTTGTACAATTTCATTAATCCGCCGTGGCGGTACTCCAATTGCTTTGGCTAACGCATATTGGCTGATTCCCATTGGAGTCAACCACTCTTGCATTAAAATTTCCCCGGGGTGCGCTAGCGGGACTTCGCGTTGTGGCATTATGCTGTCTCCTTACAATCAATTATTTTTGTTTATAAAACAAGTTATTAATGATAATCAACTATTTCCACATGGTGAGCATGTCCATGCTGCCAAATAAAACAGATTCGCCATTGATCATTAATCCGAATACTGTATTGCCCTTCTCGATCTCCCCTTAAGGCTTCTAATTTATTACCGGGAGGAAGCCTAAGAAACGCCAGATCGGTTGCAGAATGCAGCTGCTGTAGCTTTCTGATGGCAATTCTTTCAAAAGGAATAAATTTTGCAAAACGCTTACCGTGAAAAAATGCTTTTGTTTTTTTACAAGCAAAATGTGTAATCATCGTAGCCTAGTTCGTTAATATTATAATAACGCATTGCGTTATTATCAAGAAAATGAAGGTACAATGACTCACATTATGCTTAGCCAGAAACTGAGTCCTGCATTGGTAGAAAAATATGGAATTTAGATCGCACGTTGCAAAAATAAGTGACAAAAAAAGCAGCCTTCCGGCTGCTTCAGTGAGTTGATCATCAGTTGATCGAGAAAACCGCACTTTTGCTAAATTTACGCTTGATCGCCGATCAGCACGGATTCCAAGGCGATTTCGATCATGTCGTTGAAGGTCAATTGACGTTCTTCAGCGCTGGTTTGTTCGTGGGTGCGGATATGGTCGGAGACGGTGCAGATACACAGTGCTTTGGCGCCGAATTCAGCGGCGACACCGTAAATACCGGCGGCTTCCATTTCTACGCCCAAAATGCCGTATTTTTCCATCACATCGAACATCGCCACATCCGGCGTGTAAAACAGATCGGCTGAGAAGATGTTACCGACCCGCACGTTCACCCCTTTTTGTTTCGCCGCTTGCACCGCTGCCTGTGTCATATCAAAGTCGGCAATTGCCGCAAAATCATGATCTTTAAAGCGAATACGGTTGACTTTTGAGTCGGTACAAGCACCGGCGCCGATCACCACATCACGCAATTTGACATCCATCCGCACCGCGCCGCAAGAGCCGACACGGATGATTTTGTTGACACCGTATTCGGTGATCAGCTCTTTGGCATAGATCGAGCAAGACGGAATTCCCATGCCGTGTCCCATAACCGAAATTTTGCGCCCTTTATAAGTGCCGGTGTAACCCAGCATATTACGCACATTGGTCACTTCTTTGGCGTCATCTAAAAAGGTTTCGGCAATATATTTGGCGCGCAGCGGGTCGCCCGGCATTAAAACAACATCGGCAAAAGCGCCGTCAACAGCATTAATATGTGGAGTTGGCATAATTTTAGTCCTCTTTTTTAATCAGTTATTTTTAATTCAATTATTTGTTAAAGTTAATCATTGATGTGCCGTAATCCATTGGCGACAGGTCAAAATAATTAGCAATGGTTTGTCCGATGTCGGCAAAAGTTTCACGTTTGCCCAAGAAGCCTTTCGGAACCTCGCTGCCGTACAGCAACACCGGCACATGCTCACGGGTGTGGTCAGTGCCTGTCCAAGTCGGATCACAGCCATGATCGGCGGTAATAATCAGCAAATCGCCCTCTTCCACCAGTTTCAATACTTCCGGCAGACGCGAATCAAAATATTCCAACGCTTGGGCATAGCCTGCTACATCACGGCGATGACCATAGTCCGAATCAAAATTGACAAAGTTCGGGAATACAATGGTGTTGTCTCCGGCGGCTTTGATCTCAACAATCGTTTTGTCGTAAATCTCTTCCAGTCCGGTTGCTTTCACTTTGCTCGTAATGCCGGTGTGGGCATAAATATCAGCGATTTTGCCGATCGAAACCACTTCGCCTTGTTTTTCGTCGACCAGTTTTTGCAATACCGTAGCTGATGGTGGTTGCACCGAATAATCATGGCGGTTACCGGTACGTTTGAAATTACCGGCTTTGTCACCCACAAACGGACGGGCAATGACACGACCAATATTGTAGCCTTCCAACTCTTCACGCACGATATGGCACAACTCATACAATTTCTCCAAACCGTAAGTCTCTTCATGGCAGGCAATTTGGAATACGGAATCGGCAGAAGTATAGAAAATCGGTTTGCCGGTTTTCATGTGCTCTTCGCCTAAATCATCCAGCACAACGGTACCGGAGGAGTGGCAGTTACCCAAATAGCCCGGAATACCGCTCTTTGCTACGATTCGGTCTAACAGTTCTTGTGGGAAGCTGTTTTGATGATCTTTAAAATAGCCCCAATCAAACAACACCGGCACCCCGGCGATTTCCCAGTGACCTGATGGCGTATCTTTGCCGGATGAGATCTCTTTGGCAAAAGCATAGCCGCCGATCACGTCTGCATCGCCATCCATTCCTGCCGGCACACGCCCGGTTGATTCTTTTGCTGCCAATGCCAAACCCAATTTAGTCAAGTTAGGCAGTTTTAACGCACCACTGCGCTCGGCGTTATCCGCTTTGCCTGCTGCACATTGCTCAGCAATATGCCCTAAGGTATCAGACCCAACATCTCCAAATTTATCTGCATCGGCGGCAGCCCCGATTCCAAAGGAATCCATCATTAAAATAAAGACTCTTTTCATTTTATTTTCCTATTGTTATGACTATTGTTATAACTATTGATATCACTAATATCCACTCGTTGTTTTAGACTGGCTTTTACCAGTTAAAGTTCCCAACAAATCGTTCAGCAACCCAGAGGCGCCAAAGCGGAAGTGTGTCGGGTTGATCCAGTCAGCACTGAGAATATCTGCGGCTAATTGCAGATACTGCTGCGCATCTTGTGCGGTGCGTACGCCACCGGCCGCTTTAAAACCGACCCGATCTTGCACTTGCAAATCCACAATGGTTTGTAACATAACCGCTGCGGATTCCAAGGTCGCATTGACTTTTACTTTACCGGTCGAGGTTTTGATAAAATCAGCACCGGCACGAATCGAAATTTCCGATGCCAAACGGATCAACTCCGCTTGCTGTAATTCGCCGCTTTCGATGATCACTTTCAACAACACACCATGCTCGGCACAAGCTTGTTTACAACGACTGACCAAATCAAAACCGCACTTTTGATCACCGCTGATCAAAGTGCGGTAGGGAAACACCACATCGACTTCATCTGCACCGTAAGCAATGGCTGCTTTGGTTTCACTGACCGCAATTTCGATGTCGTCATTGCCATGTGGAAAGTTTGTTACGGTGGCAATTTTCACCTGGTTCAAGCCAAGTTGGCGCAAGGTTTTGCGCGCAATCGGAATAAAGCGTGGGTACACACAAATCGCCGCTGGCGAACCAAAATCTGTTTTTGCCTGCTGGCACAATTCGATAATGACTGCATCGCTGTCATTATCATTTAAGCTGGTCAAATCCATCAAACTTAATGCCAGTTTGGCTGAAGCCTCTCTATTTTCTAATGTATTCATTTTCACACTACCTTGTTACATCAAATACCAATGACAAACACCACGCCTGGCGTGGTGTTTAAATCTTCGTAGTTTTTTGACGAATTATCCGACTAATACTGCGCCGGTCAAACCGATAAACAAGCCGGCAATTGCAGCACTCATCAGGTTCGATAAAGAACCGGCAATAACCGCTTTAATCCCTAACCGAGCAACATCGGAACGACGGTTTGGCGCCATAGTACCCAAACCACCAATCAAGATTGCAATAGAGCTGAAGTTGGCAAAACCACACAAAGCAAAAGTAATGATAGCTTTAGTTTTTTCAGTCAGCACCATCGGCGCTTCTGCTCCCAGGTATTTGACAAAATCCATGTAAGCCACAAATTCATTGATGACCAGTTTTTGCCCAATCATTGAACCGGCGACTTGTGCTTCACTCCATGGCACCCCGATAACATACGCCAACGGTTGGAACACCCAGCCTAAAATAATTTGCAGTGACAGCTCCGGATAGTTAAACCAACTGCCGATGCCACCAATAATCCCGTTCAACAAGGCGATCAAGGCGATAAATGCCAACAACATTGCGCCTACATTCAGTGCCAACTGCATACCGGAAGACGCCCCCGCAGCAGCGGCATCTAACACATTAGACGGTTTTTCTTCCACCGCATCGTGATCCAAATCATCATGCGGATGTTCAGTTTGTGGAATCAAAATTTTAGCAAACAACAAGCCGCCCGGTGCCGCCATAAACGAAGCTGCGATTAAATACGGCAACGGTACGCCCATTTGGGCATAACCGATCATGACCGCCCCGGCAACCGACGCCAAACCACCACACATAATCGCAAACAGCTCTGATTCGGTCATTTTGGCGATATACGGTTTCACAATCAACGGCGCTTCAGTTTGCCCAACGAAAATATTGGCAGCTGCCGACATCGATTCGGTTTTGGAGGTTTTCAACACTAGTTGCAGGAAACCACCGATAATTTTGATCACCCACTGCATTACACCGATGTAATACAACACTGAAATCAACGATGCGAAGAAAATGATGGCTGGCAATACCCGCAACGCAAACACGAAACCACCGCCGCCAAAGACTTCGAACATTTTGTCGCTGACCAAACCACCGAACAAAAAGCCAATTCCATCATTGCCATAATTGATCACTTTTTGCACACCTTCCGCAGCAGCTAAAAGTGCATCGCGCCCTGCCGGTACATAAAGGATAAGAGCGCCAATTCCCACTTGAATCGCTAATGCTCCCAACACCGTACGAAGGTTAATCGCTTTGCGATTGTTTGATAATAGGAATGCAATGCCCAACAGCACAATGATGCCTAATATGCTCATTAATGAGTCCATAATTACCTCTAAAATAGTCTTTAAAATTTTTGTTATAAAAAATACCGCTTAAAATATATCAATTTCTATTAAAGATAGTCGATTTGATAGCCTATTGATTGGTGCAACTATACGCCTTTTTCTAAAAAAATCTGAAAATAATTTCCATAATGAGATCAAAATCAACTAATCTGAAAAATATTCTAATTTCTTGATTAAAAACACAGCAAAATGTTGATTTAACAAACCGTTATCACCCTATTGATACCGCACTTTCTGGCATATTGTTCCAGCTGATTCATATAGCCGATGTCCGGGATATAAGTCGCAATACCATCCGGATCGCGCGTGCCTTTGGCGTGCACGCGAATCAGCTTAAAAATCACTTCTGGATGCCCTTTGAGCAACGTTGCTGTCTGTTCGATCAGCTCATAACTGTCAACAAAATCGAGCATCACCACCAAGCGGACTTCTTCAATTTTTCCCAGCGCTAACAGGCGGCGCAAATTGTCAAGATTGCGGGTCAAATTTGCCGACTTCATTCGCTGTGTCGTGATCAAATTGTCCGGTACTTTTCCGCTCTGATTTTTACGCTCGAAACAAAGTGCTTGCAAGCCCAAGCCACTGCCTTTCAGATCAAATAAAAATTTGTCGGTCAGCGCAATCAACTCTTGCATCGGTTCAAACTCAAAAAAACCACTCGAATCCAAATAACAGCTTAAACCCAGTTGGCGCAACGCCTGAAACAGCGGCACTAATTTACGATGGTGAATGGTCGGCTCGCCGCCCGAAATCGTCACGCCACGAATAAACGGCATTGAATCTTGAACTTGATCATAGAGATAACGCAGACTAACCCGTTTACTGTCAGCGCTGTATCTTGGTATGGTTTCTGGATTGTGGCAATACAAACAGTTCAATTTGCAGCCTTGCAGAAAAATACTGATGCGATTGCCGGCACCTTCAACGTTGGAAAAGGGAATAATGCGGTGCAGTGGTAGCGTAATAGTGGAAAGTGCGGTCAGCAAACCGCACTTTGAATCATTATCTGACAACAAACCGTTATGCGGCATTGCCATTGACATTGCCCTGATCACGCAGTTGGCGGTCAAACACCTGTGCGCAGTCATCGGTTCCCGCACCAAACCAAGTCGTATCGCGCAATACTGCCTCGCCTTGACGGAAACGCTCCACTTCGCTTTTCTTCACCAGATAGCCGGTAACTCGAATCAAATCGGTATTTTTCAGATAGGTGGTGATATAGCGATAATTCAGAGCAAAGGCGCCGTCGATGATATCCACCACGGCATCAAGGTGATCAACATAGGTTTGATCAAAGGCAAACAAGTCGCCAGTACCGGATGGAAAATATTGATGATACGGCGCGGATTGTTTTAAGTGTGCTAATAAGGTCGGCTCTTGTCCGACTTTGACCCGATGTGCTGGCGTATTCAATTTATCTTCCGCATCAATACTGGCGCCAACTTGGGCATGCAACAAATAGTGGTTGTCGGTTCTTTCGGCGTAAACCCCGATATGGCTGTCATTCACGCTTTTTAATTTTTGCATGATTGCAGTGGCAATTTCCTCACCTCGCGCACTCTGCCCAAAGGTTTCGTTCAAACCCTCTTGCCGCAACAGATGGTTAGTGGCATCAGCCAAACCGACAATCGCAAACATGCCGGTAAAATTGGTGCGCTTAATAAAGCCTTCTTGCTCCAAAAAGCTGGTCTTGAAAAAATTGCTCTGTTCGACAATAAATTGATGCCGCTTATCCATGGTAGAAAGTGCCAATTTCGCCACTTTCGGCAACAGTTGTTCCACCATTTCCGTGACCGAACTGCAAGCTCTGGCTATCGTGCCCAAACGCAAACGAGTCAACGTATAAGCCCCACCGCATTCCGGCAAGGCATTATAACAACTGGCAACGCCATATTCCTCGCCCAAATCGGCGCAATAATAAGCATCATTGGCAAACGACGGCTTGGAAACCAATAAACAGGCTTTTGCCGCCAACTCAGCAAATTCGCGCGAGGTTTTAGTTTTATCATAACGAATCGTCATATTCGGCGTCGTGTTTTCCAGCTCGATCACCGCCTGTAGGATCAATCGTCCGGCACTGGTTTCATAAGGACCGATATTGGCGTGACAAAACGAGTCCGGCACGGTTTTATCAATATGATTTAAAAAGCGTTTAATTTTGATATAGTCTTGCGCTTCGTCACAAATAAACGGCTCCAGCAGGCTGTCTAACCGTCCGATATAAACCGGAAACGTGGTAATCGACGGAACATGGGAGTAAATAATCAGCAATCCGTCCAACACTTCATCAAGGGTTTTCGGTACCGGCAGATCAAGAAAGCGACAACCTTTTTTAACATAGACCGAATAATCCGGCAAAATGTAACGCGGACGATAAACCGCATAGCCTTCATTCAAATCACAAATCATTTGATTTTGAAGATATTGCCACTCTTCATCGCTATAACCCAACAGTTCTCTCGGATCAAACAGACGCTCGGCAATATTGCCTAATGTCATTAATTTTTGTTGATAGGTCAAATTTTCGGCTTTAACCGTGTCCAGAATATCCTGTAATGTTGCTAACATAACTGCTCCTCAATATCCTCTACTCTAAAAAACAAATGGTATAGAATTCACCTTTCGCCCGCAAGATTAAAACTGTGATCACCATCAACTAACCGGGATATTTCTCAATTTAGCTCACTGATACTAAAAAATGATTTAGCAATTGAGCAGAACACGATTAAAATGGCGTGGATATTGCTCACTCTCGGAAATCTATGACCGTTAATACCTTTAAAAAACAGTTCGCCGTTCTCCCAAAAACCAAATGGAGCGCCAGTCGGTTATGGGAGTTCAAAAGCCGGAGCTTCGTGCCGCTGTGCATTTCGCTGATCTTGGTCGGCATCGGGGAAGGATTTTTATTGGTTTCAAATCTCGGCTCGGCTCCTTGGACAATTTTATCACAGGGCATCGCCCTGCAAACCGAGGTGAGTGTCGGCGTTGCTTCTTTTATCGTCAGTTGTCTGGTGATGTTATGCTGGTTTCCGCTGCATTTAAAAATCGGTTTAGGCACGGTGTTGAATATTATCCTGATCGCAATTGCGCTTGGCGTCACCGCTAAAATGGTCGCCTCGCCTGCAACCGCACTTGGACAGATCGGCTATGCTTTGATCGGCATTTTATTGATGGGCATCGGCTCGGCGTTTTACCTCACCTGCCATATGGGTGCCGGCCCACGCGACGGCTTAATGGTCGGACTATGCCAACGCTTTAAACTCAAAGTCGGTTTGGTACGCACCCTCATGGAAAGCAGCGTCGCCCTGATCGGCTTTTTACTTGGCGGCACACTGGGCTTCGCCACGCTACTGTTCGCATTTTCTATCGGCTGGGTTATTCAATTAACCTTATACTGCTTCACGGCTTATGACAGCAAATAGGGTCTGTTGATCTTTGTTTATATTTTGAGCTTATAGTAGAGTGATGGATTGTGGAAAAATTGGTTTGGTGGAGATAGACGGGATCGAACCGACGACCTCTTGCATGCCATGCAAGCGCTCTCCCAACTGAGCTATATCCCCATAAGAATGGTTTTAATGATGAGTCATTAAAGTGCGGCTATATTAATAACCGCACTTTGATCTGTCAATCTGATTTCTGCAATTCTTTGCGATTTTGGCATCGAATGGCGAAAATTAAATCAGTTGTTTATGCTGATAACTTGTTTTGGATAAACTCCAGTGCTTTTTCAATTCGCACCAAGCTGCGTTCTCTACCGATGCCGACCAATGTCACGTCCAGCGATGGCGATTGCCCGCTGCCGGTCACGGCAACCCGCAGCGGCATACCCACTTTGCCCATGCCGATGTTTAATTCTGCTGCGGTTTGCTCGATCGCTTGATGAATATCCTGTGCATTCCAATCATCAAGTGCGGTCAGCTTTTGCAACACCACGCTAAGCGGTTCGATTGCAGCGGCTTTAAAATGTTTTTTGACCGCACTTTCTTCAAATTGCGAAAAATCCTCAAAGAAATAACGGCTTGCGGCGGCCATCTCTTTTAAGGTTTTACAACGTTCGCCCAGCATTTGCACCACGCTTGCCAAACTCGGACCATTGCTGGTGTCGATCTGCTGATCTTGCATATGCCATGCCAGATAGCCTGCGACTTTTTCCGCCGGTAATTCGCGGATATAGTGGTGGTTCAACCATAATAATTTATCGTGGTTAAACGAGCTGGCGGAACGGCTGACCGAGGTCAAGTTAAATAACTCGACCATCTCCTCACGACTAAACACTTCCTGATCACCGTGCCCCCAGCCCAAACGCACTAGGTAATTGTTTAGCGCTTCCGGCAGATAGCCGTCATCACGATATTCCATCACACTGACTGCACCGTGGCGTTTGGACAGTTTTTGCCCGTCTTCGCCTAAAATCATTGAAACGTGCGCATACACCGGCACCGGGGCACCCAGCGCTTTTAAGATATTGATTTGACGTGGCGTATTGTTGATGTGATCTTCACCGCGCACAACGTGAGTAATCCCCATATCCCAATCGTCCACCACCACACAAAAATTATAGGTTGGCGAGCCATCAGTGCGGCGGATAATCAAATCGTCCAGCTCTTGGTTGCTGATTTCGATTCTGCCACGGATTGCATCCTCAAAAATCACCGAGCCTTCAGTCGGATTTTTAAAACGTACCACGTGCGGTTCGCTTGCCTGATGCGTATGATCATGCAGGCAGTGGCGGTCATAACGCGGCTTCTCTTTATTTTGCTCTTGCTGTTCACGCAAAGTCTCTAACCGCGCTTTGCTGCAATAGCAACGGTATGCCAAGCCTTGTTCCAGCATTTGGTCGATCACTTGATTGTAACGATCAAAGCGTTTGGTTTGATAATAAGGACCGTGTTCCCAGTGCATATCCAGCCATTCCATAGCTTCCAAAATCGCATCGGTTGCGGCTTGGGTGGAGCGTTCCAAATCGGTGTCTTCAATCCGCAATACAAATTCGCCTTGATTGTGGCGGGCATACAGCCAAGAGTAAAGTGCGGTACGTGCACCACCAACATGCAAAAAACCGGTCGGACTAGGGGCAAAACGGGTTCTGACTTTCACGCCAGGATTAAAATTGAACAGGGGTTGAATATCCATTGCTTGACCTTGTAAATTCGAGAATAAAAATAAAATACTGGATATTGTACTATGACTGACGGCTATTGATAGATAAAATTAATCTTAGATGTTTATTTTTGCGCCAATTAGCCCGAAAAAAATAAAAAACCGTTGACTGCAAAGCTGCACCCATTATAATGCTCGCTCACAACAAATGGGCGATTAGCTCAGTTGGGAGAGCACCTCCCTTACAAGGAGGGGGTCACTGGTTCGAGACCGGTATCGCCCACCACTTTTTTGTAAGTGTCTGTTTGTTGTTATAAGTTTGACCTAGCGGGCGATTAGCTCAGTTGGGAGAGCACCTCCCTTACAAGGAGGGGGTCACTGGTTCGAGACCGGTATCGCCCACCACTTTCCGCACAAACTTATCCCTTTGATTTTAAAGCAATCTTAAGTGGGCGATTAGCTCAGTTGGGAGAGCACCTCCCTTACAAGGAGGGGGTCACTGGTTCGAGACCGGTATCGCCCACCACTTAATTATTTAAAATCAAAACCGCACTTAATCATTTGGTAATTCCTCACTAATGATTATTGTCGGGCGATTAGCTCAGTTGGGAGAGCACCTCCCTTACAAGGAGGGGGTCACTGGTTCGAGACCGGTATCGCCCACCACTTTTCTCTTTCAAGTTTCTATTTAATTCATTCCGATTGTGCTATATTGCGTCTGTATTTACACATTCAGCAAAGATTATCAGGTGAAACAATGGAATATAATAAAATTAACTATCCAACCGCCATTTTACTCGCAAACCGTTGTAGCCGCTTATTGGGCAATATATGCAAAACCCTGTGTTATCCGTTTCATTTCATCTTTCCTAAAAAGCGTTTTACAATTCCCGAATTTAGCCCGGCAAAACGAAAATCTCAACAAATAACCAAAATCAATAAAACAATTTGGCAGACAAATTACACCAACAAGGTTAGCCTTCCGGTTTATCTGAATTACTTGTTTAACCGCTTGATGTCACTCAGTTATGATTACCGTTATGTCAGCACCGAAGAACGGATTGAATTTATCCGTGCAAATGCCGATGAGCGGATGTTTGCCGCTTACAGCAAACTAACGGACGGTGCAGCACAAGCCGATTTTTGGCGTTTGTTGGTTTTGTATAAAGAAGGCGGCATTTATATGGATATTGATGGACAACTAGTGTGGCCCCTATCCAAAATGATCAGTGCAGAAGACAATGAAGTGTTGGTATATAATAAGGGACGTTATAATAACTACTTTATTGCTTGTGCCAAGGGCAATCTGATTCTGAAAGATACCTTAGATCTGATCGTAGATAATATTGAACAACGTCGGGTTGACCACGGCGTTTATCATCTGACCGGGCCTGTGCCGTTTAATACGGCTATCGGTGATAAAAAAATGAGTGTCCGTCCGGAAAAATTGACCGCTATTCAAGGTAGTTTTACCAACGAATATTTTCAGTATATTGATAAAAAACGCGGTAAATGGACGTACGCCAAAAAAGAAGATTTGTTGAAATAATAAAAAAGTCTGACATCGAATCAGACTTTTTTCGTTATGTGCTCTTATTTTGAATGCCGCTGTTTCAACTTGCCAATCACATCTGCCCAAGACAGATCGGCATCTTGTAATAAGACGGTCAAGTGATAAGCCAAGTCCGCCGCTTCGCAAATGGTTTCATCACGATCTTTCACTGTAGCAGCAAGTGCGGTTTCAACTCCTTCCTCACCGACTTTTTGTGCAATACGTTTAGTGCCGCGCGAATACAGGTGTGCGGTGTAAGAACTGTCCGGATCAGCGCCTTTGCGCTCGGCGATCAACCGCTCCAACTTGCTGAAGAAAATCCAATCCGGCTGCTCTTTATTGACAAACTGGTGGAAACAGCTTTCCGCCCCGGTGTGGCAAGTTTCACCAATCGGATCGGCTAAAATCAATAAGGTATCATTATCACAATCCAAGCTCATATCCACCACGTTGAGGAAATTGCCTGAGGTTTCGCCTTTGGTCCACAAGCGTTGCTTGGTACGCGAGAAAAAAGTGACTTTACCTTCAGCCAAGGTTTTTTCCAATGCTGCTTGATTCATATAACCCAGCATCAGCACTTCGCAAGTGGTGGCGTTTTGTACGATAACGGGTAATAGATTATCCACTTTTTGCCAATTAATTGTTTGAATATCTAACATTTTTTATCCTATTTTAGAAAAATCTTAGCACCGCACTTCCACCCCTTGCCCCGCAAGGTAGGTTTTCAGTTCGCCGATATTGATAATTTGTTTATGGAACACGCTTGCCGCCAGTGCACCGTCCACATTGGCTTGCACAAACGCATCACGAAAATGCACCATTTCGCCCGCACCGCCGGAAGCAATCAACGGCACGCTGCACACTGCACGCACCGCCCTGAGCTGGGTTAAATCATAGCCTTGGCGCACGCCGTCTTGGTTCATCATATTCAGCACGATTTCACCGGCGCCACGCTGTTGCACCTCTTGCACCCAATCCAACAATTGCCAGTGGGTTTGACGGGTGCGGGTTTCGTCACCGGTATATTGATTGACCCAATATTTGCCACTACTTTGTTCGAACCAACTGTCAATCCCGACCACAATCGCCTGCACCCCGAAACGATCCGCCAAGCGGGAAATCAACTCCGGCTCTGCCAACGCCGGTGAATTGATCGAAATTTTATCCGCGCCGAAGGCAAACAGTTTTTCCGCATCGTCGATAGTTTTAATCCCACCGGCAACACAAAACGGAATGTCGATCACTTGCGCCACCCGTTCAACCCAGCTTTTATCTACCGTGCGACCATCACTTGAAGCGGTAATATCGTAAAATACCAGCTCATCGGCACTTTCATCGGCATAGCGTTTCGCCAACGGCACGATGTCGCCGATAATTTCGTGGTTGCGGAATTGCACGCCTTTCACCACCTGCCCGTCACGCACGTCTAAACAAGGGATTATCCGTTTTGCCAGCATTCAATCGCCTCCGCTACATTAAATTTGCCTTCTAATAATGCACGCCCGATAATCACCCCTGCCACGCCTGTGCCTTTCAACGCCGCCACATCCGCAAGCGAGCCGATACCGCCGGAGGATTGGAATTGAATTGTCGGGTATTTGGCACAGATTTCACAGTATAGATCCACGTTCGAACCTGCCAAGGTGCCGTCACGCGAAATATCGGTGCATAACACATGTTGTAAACCAACGGATTGATAATCTTCGATCAATTCCTCCAGCGACACGCCGCTGGCTTCCAGCCAACCGCTGATGGCAATAATTTTTTCGCCGTTGGCAGCAATGTTCACGTCTAACGCCAGCACGAACTTCTGCGCACCGTACTTTTCAAACCAGCCTTTGACCATCGCACGTTCTTTCACCGCAGTTGAGCCAATCACAATTCGATTTGCACCCACCGCCAATAAATCCGCCACATCTTGTTCAGTGCGAATGCCGCCGCCCACTTGTACCGGGCAATTTGTCGCTTGAATGATTTCTCCGATTAATTTTGTTTGACGTTTCGCCGGATCTTTCGCCCCGGTCAAATCCACCAAATGCAACTGCTCCGCCCCTTGCGCCACATAATCGGCAAAAAGTGCGGTCGGATTAGACGAATAGTTAGTCTGCTTGCCGTAATCTCCCTGATGTAAGCGCACCACTTGACCGTCAATCAGATCAAGTGCCGGGATAATAATGGATTTTTTCATTGTGGCTATCTTTCCTATTTTTTGTTAATTTTGGCAACATTGCTAATAAGCTCTGAAAAATCAATCGCTTTTTGTTGAGTGACCACGGATTTCCCAGTCTCTTGTTCTAAACTTTCGCGCGCCACCTTGGCGACATTACCGCCACGTTTTGCCACTTCTCGATTTTCATCAAAGCCCCGCGGGTGACTAATTTGAGTAATATCTTTCGTTGCGGCTTCCGCCAGCATATTTAAAACCAGTTCGGTGGTGGACATATTGTCGCGTAAACTCTCTTTTTTTAACCCTTTGAACGATTTATATTCGCGCGTGGTCATTCCGCTCCAAGCTTGAGTAATTTCATTGGTTAAAATTGCAAATTCACGCCCTTGTTCCACCCCGTGATCCTGCCAAGCGTCGGTCAATTCTTTGCGCACCTGAATCGCCTGCAAACGTTGGTTAATCCATTCACGGGAGTAGCCCTTCTTCGCATAAGTTTCCAACGCACGATCAATCGTCAGTTCAGGATCAATAATTTCATCAATCCGCTCCTTTGCCACTTCCGCCAACCACATTTTAAACGGCTCGGCTTTTGGTGATGGAATAGACTGGATAATACGGAAAATACCTTGTGTATCAGTAGCATCACTCTTATACATTTTTCCATCAGTAGATTGAAATTTCAGTTGTACGATTTTTTCGTACAACTCATTTGCCCCTTCTTCAACCTGTAATTTTCGTTTTAAATCACTCCAGTATCGACGGGGATTATTACTTTCTGTTAATGCCAGAACAATATCCACCACACTAAAAAACCATTCTTGTTTTTCTTCGTCCCAAACCGAACGAATCTGGCTATTTTCAAACAATTTAATCTCACTCATCAGGTTTTCCCTCCACTTAATTTAACTGTAATTATATACAGTGTTTTGTGAGTGAAAAACTGCCAATGAGTGTTTTTGGAACAGTGATCGCAAAATGCGAGGATCTAACCGCACTTTAGATATTTTCCACAAAATTGCGTAACAACTGTGCCCCCGCCTTGCCGGAGCGTTCCGGGTGGAATTGCACACCGTAGAAATTGTTGTGACCTAGCGCCGCTGAAAACGCTACGCCGTAGTCGCAAGTGGCAATGGTGTTTTCGTTCGGCAGTACGGCATAGCTGTGGACAAAATAAAAATGGCTGTTTTGTTCGATCTCGGCAAACAGTGGGTGATCCACTTGATACTGCACTTGATTCCAGCCCATATGCGGCAGTGGCAACCCCAGATTCGGAATCAATTCCGTACGTCCGTGCATTAATCCTAACGTGGCTAAATTGCCTTCGCTGGAAAATTCGGTCATCAACTGCATACCCAAGCAGATTCCCAACATCGGCTGGGTAGCGCCGCGAATGGTATCGATCAGCTGACGCTCTTGTAGATTTTTCATCGCCGCCAGTGCGGTGCCGACACCGGGCAACAGCAGTTTATCGGCTGCTTTGATTTCTGCTAAATCTCGGCTGATTTTCACCTGATAGCCCAAACGATCAAAGGCGAATTTTACCGAGGACAGATTGGCACAGCCGGTGTCGATAATCACAATATCCATAGTTTTCCCTTATCTTTTGTGCCCTTATTTTAATTCCAAATATATTTCACTTCGCTGATTCACACCAATAACAGTATGATTTTCCGGTGTATTGTGCCTAGATTAAGTCAGCAAAAGCTAAATAGTGCAAATATAAAAGCGCAGACCGCTTCATCTTAATTTCTCAAAGTACAATTTGAATATAAGCTTTAATTACGATTTTAATCAATTACTTGATTTCATACACCGTTACACTACACCCCGTAGTTAAGCCAATCGGAGCAACTTCATAATCTTTACCAGCCTCTGGAGTAAAAATCACTTTTTTTCCTGTGCAGCCTTTAAAAGTAACAATCACGGTATGATTAAAAATAGGATCATGGTGCTTATGCTGATTCCCCATAATCGAATTATTTACCGTTACCTCGCTACCGGCCGGAATAACAAATTCTTTAAAGAATGCTCCTGAAATAATGCCTGATAATTTGCTTGGATCTTTACTCAGCTCACTTTCTGGCATACCGATACTTTCATTACCTTTTGTTCCAATGAAAGATGAAAAGGCTTGTCCTAAACTACCACCCACATTGACAGTTTCTTTTTTGCCGTCAATGGATATTGCCATAATAGTCGGCCTACCATTTTGCCCATATAAACGAATGCGAGCCTCATTTTCAGGATTATAGACTTTATCTTTAGTCGATAATTCCGTGTTTACACAACCAGTTAAAAGCAATATTAAAAAAGTTAATCCGATTTTTTTCATATTTCTCTCCATTATTATCACTATTAGTTTATTTGAAAATATTATCAGTGGGCCTCAATGCACATTTCACCACTACAACACCCCTTTCGAACTCGGCAGCTGGTCGCTTTCAATTCGAATCGCTTGGCGTAAGGTTCTGCCGAAACATTTGAACAGCGCTTCAACCTGATGGTGGGCGTTTTTGCCTTTGACATTTAAATGCAAAGTGCACGCCAAAGCATAAGAGAGCGACATAAAGAAGTGTTCCGCCATTTCGGTGCTGAAATCGCCCACTTTGTCACGGCTGAATTTGGCTTTGAATTTCAGATACGGGCGACCGGAGAGATCCAGCGCACATTCGGCTTTACATTCATCCATCGGCAGCACAAAGCCGAAGCGGGCAATGCCACGTTTATTGCCTAAGGCTTGTTTCAACGCTTCGCCAAGGGCAAGTGCGGTATCTTCGATAGTGTGGTGATCGTCGATATGCAGATCGCCGTCCACCGTCACGTTCATGCGAAAACCGCCGTGAGTGGCGATTTGATCGAGCATATGATCAAAAAAGCCTAGCCCGGTTTTGATCTCGTTCATGCCTTGCTCGTCCAGCCACACTTCCACCCGAATATCGGTTTCTTTGGTGGTGCGGGTTACGGCGGCGTGGCGTGGTTTAAAGCCCGGTTTGCGAATCCGTTTTGCCAGAATTTTTTCAACAATCAAATCCCAATTCAAATTTTCAGGGTGGTATTGCAAGCCGGTAATGCCCAAATTATCCGCCAGTTGGATATCGGTTGAACGATCGCCGATCACATAGCTGTGTTTCGGGTCGAACAGCCCTTTATTGATATATTTTTTCAACAATCCCAGTTTCGGCTTACGGCAGGTGCAGTTGTCTTCCGGGCGATGTGGACAGATCAAGACATCATCAAATTCAATACCTTGCGAACGAAACAGTTCCATCATCGCATTATGCGGCAGATCAAAATTTTTCTGCGGCAGTGACTCGGTGCCAAGACCGTCTTGATTACTGACCATCACAAAACGGAAACCTCTATCACGCAATTTCAACAGTGCCGGAATCACGTTCGGTTCAAATTTCAATTTTTCCAGCGTATCAATCTGAAAATCGGTTTTCGGTTCATCGATCAACGTGCCGTCACGGTCGATAAACAGGATTTTTTGTGGCGTGGTTTGTGTCATGATGTTGTCCTTATTATTTTGCGGAAATCGCCCGAATCGCGTCAACCACGCGGCGGTTTTCTTGTCCTGCGCCAATGGTAATCCGGATGCAGTTGCTTAAGCCGAGAGCCTTGTTTTGATCACGTAAAATAATACCCTGATCCCATAAGGTTTTAAACACGTTTGTTCCGTTTTGGAATTTGACCAGAATATAGTTTGCTTCACTAGCGAAAATTTGCGCCACGATAGGCAGCGGTTGCAGTTGGTTAATCAGCCAAGTGCGGTATTCAATCACTTCGGCAACCCGTTGCTGCATCTCTACCAAACCGTTTTGATCGAGCGCCTGGCAGGCCAAATCGGAGACCGGTACCGGGATCGGGTACGGTGCAATCACTTTTTGCAGTATGTTGATCAATTCCGGATTTGCCAAGGTGAAACCGCAACGCAATCCGGCGAGGGCAAAGGCTTTCGACAGGGTGCGGATAAGCGCCAAGTGCGGGTAATTCGCCAATTCGTTTGCCATCGTCGCCTGCGGACAAAATTCGATATAGGCTTCATCGACCACCACAATCGCACGATCACGGGTCATCTCCAATAGTGTTAACAAGTCCTCACGCTTGACTACATTACCGGTCGGATTATTCGGGCTACAGACGAAAATCACTTTGACTTGCTCAAGATTTTGTTCAATTTCAGCTAAATTCAATTGAAAATCCGCCGTCAGCGCTACGGTTTTGGTTTGAATGCCACAGGTTTCGGCGCTGACCGCATACATGCCGTAGGTCGGCGGACAATACAGCACTTTGTCGTCCGCTTCGCAAAAGGCACGGATAATCAGCTCAATGCTTTCATCACCGCCACGGCTGACCAGCACATTCTCCGCTTTTAATCCGGCATAAGCGGCATAACGCTCCAGCAATTGTTGCGGTTGCGCTTCGGGATAACGGTTAAACGTGCGCTTTTGCAGGTTGAGATCCGGCGAAGTTGCATATTCATTGGCATTCAGCCACACATCACCCTTGCCCCCCAAGCGGCGCGCCGATTGATACGGCGTTAAGGCTTGAATATTTTTGCGTGAAAGTTGTGAAATGGTCATCATATTTTCCTCTTTATCCCATCTTCGCCAAGCGGATACTGACCGCCTGTTTATGCGCATCTAGCTGTTCTGCGGCTGCCATCAATTCGACTGTGCGTGCCAGTTCTTTAAAACCTTGCGGGGTGAGTTCTTGCACCGTCATGCGCTTGCTGAAATCCGCCAAACCAAGGCTTGAGCTGGTGCGCGAGTAGCCGTAGGTCGGCAACACATGGTTGGTGCCGCTGGCGTAGTCGCCCATGCTTTCAGGAGAATATGCCCCCAAGAAAATCGAGCCTGCGTTGTCGAGCTGTGGCAATAAAGCACGGGCGTTTTCCACTTGTACGATTAAATGCTCCGGGGCGTAGGCGTTGCTGATTTCAACGCACTGCTGTAAATCCTCAGCAATAATGGTGCGGCTGTGGCTCAGGGCTTTGCGGGCGGTTTCGGCACGCGGCAGGCTGGCAAGCTGCTGTTCAATCGCAAGTGCGGTCTGCTCCGCCAACGTTTTGCTAGGGGTGAGCAAAATCACTTGGCTGTCTGCACCGTGTTCCGCTTGTGATAATAGATCACTTGCCACAAAATCCGCATCGGCCAATTCATCGGCAATCACCAACACTTCGGAAGGACCTGCCTGCATATCAATTGCCGTCCCCAGTTGGGTGACTTGGCGTTTGGCTTCGGTGACAAAAGCATTGCCCGGTCCAAAAATTTTATCCACTTTTACAACGGTTTCGGTGCCGAACGCCATGGCAAACACCGCTTGCGCCCCGCCCACCGCATAGATGGTTTCCACCCCGCACAGATTGGCAGTATACAGAATTTCATCGGCAATCGGCGGTGGAGTGCACAGCACCACTTTTTGACAACCGGCAATTTTTGCCGGAATGGCCAACATTAATACGGTCGAAAACAGTGGTGCAGAACCGCCGGGGATATATAAACCGACTTTATTAATCGGGCGGGTCAACACTTCGCATTTCACCCCGGCTTGGGTTTCCACTTCAATCACATTGGGTTTTTGTGCTTGGTGAAAGGCTTCAATATTGCGGTACGCATTTTGAATTGCCTGTTTTAACGCTTCCGGCACACGTCTTGTCGCTTGCAAAATGTGTTCGTTTGAAACCGTCAAGCTGTCCAACCGCACTTTGTCAAATTTTTCGGTCAGCTCAAGTAAGGCACTGTCGCCGTTGTTTTTTACATTTTTTTGAATTTCTGACACCGTTTGTTCGATAGACTGCGAATTAGTGATTGCAGGGCGTTCAAGTGCGGTGGTTTGTTCAGCTGTTGTTAAGTTGTTCCAAATGATGGTTTGCATATTCTTTTTCTCCGTTATTTCCGACAGCGACTCACGTCGCAATCGGTAGCAAGTTATTGATACAATAGAACTTAACCCATCATCTTCTCAATCGGCATCACCAAAATTGAGCTGGCACCAACGGCTTTCAACTCTTCCATGGTCTCCCAGAACAGGTTTTCTTGGCTGACCACGTGCATGGCTACTTTGCTGTCATCGTGCGCCAACGGTAGAATCGTCGGGTGTTCCACGCCGGGTAAAAGTGCGGTAATGGCATCCAGTTTATCTTTCGGCGCATGCAGCATAATATATTTGCTTTCGCTAGCTTGCTGCACCCCCTGGATACGGGTCAGTAGCTTATCCACCAACGCTTGTTTTTCTTCGCTCAATTCGGCAGCACGTTGGATTAAGCAAGCTTTGGACTGATAAATAATCTCCACTTCACGCAAACCGTTGGCTTCCAACGTGGCGCCGGAAGAGACCAGATCGCAAATTGCCGTGGCTAAACCGGCGGTTGGGGCGACTTCCACCGAACCGGTCAATAAACAGTTTTTGAACGGCACCCCCTCTTCTTGCATATAACGTTTCAGCAAGTTCGGGTATGAAGTAGCGATACGGGCATCGGTGAGATCCTGCACGCTAGTATAAGCAACATCACGCGGCACAGCTAAAGATAAGCGACAGCCACCAAACTCTAGGCGTTTCAGCATTTTATATTGCACCTTATCCCCGGCGGACAGACGCCCTAACTCTTCCTCTTCCAACACGTTTTCGCCGATAATGCCCAGATCGACTACACCGTCGAAGACTAACCCCGGAATGTCGTCATCCCGCACCCGCAAAATATCAATCGGCATATTTTCTGAATAGGCGATCAGGCGTTGCTCGTTCCAGTTGATTTTCACTCCGCACTGTTTCAGCAATTCTTGTGATTCTTTGCTTAAACGTCCGGATTTTTGCATCGCAATCCGCAGTCTTTTTTTATCTAACATAATAATTTCCTTAAAATTCAAACCTAAAAAACAAAACCCCTCGAAAGTATCCTTCCGAGGGGTTGTCATTGCTTTATCGTACATGACTCGGAAGAGGCTTATCTTCCAAGCAACACCACGAGCCTGAAAGAAATATCAGGTGTGATGATGGTGAGTTGCAGTACGACTAAAATTCATTGTGGAGTTCCTTAACAATCAGTTGCGTTTAACATACTGAATCCTTTTTTATTATGCAAGTATTATTTTCAAAAATACGTTAGATTTGCGTTGTATCTGGCGTACTGCAAACTTACACAACTGAAAAAAGAACTCCATTTATTATGAGGTTCAGGTTAAAAATTAAAAAGAAAAAATTATTTTAGGAATGCGTATCACAAAATAAATTATTTCTTCAATCCGATACTTTAT
>NZ_VDHB01000159.1:0-17904 GCF_006227735.1 Testudinibacter sp. 'clade 2' | reverse complement strand
GATATACAATCCGCCCCTACAATCCAAACGCAATATTGAGGGTTATCTATAATTTGATTTTGGCTTTTTTATAACGAATAAAATTAAGATAGAGAACCATTTTGCAAAATCCAAAAAACAAAAAACCGCACTTTAAGCGGCAGAAACCTGCCTTAACTCCGCTACAAAAAAACTTGCTTGATACGTTGGGTGAGCTGATGTTGGCGGATAAGCGTCGTTTGAGCTCACGGATTTACGGGCTGAACAATATCAAAAATGAACAGGCGCAAAGTGCGGTAGCTGCCGAGATCGAGCAGGCGATTGCGACGGCGAAAGTGCGGTTGGCACAGCGTCAGACCGCACTTGCGATCGAATATCCAGCGGATTTGCCGGTTAGTCAACGCCGTGCTGAGATTTTAAAAACTATTGCCGAACATCAAGTGGTGGTGATTGCCGGCGAAACCGGCTCGGGCAAAACCACCCAGTTGCCGAAAATGTGTCTGGAGTTGGGCTTAGGCACAAAAGGCATAATTGGGCATACTCAACCACGGCGGATTGCGGCACGGGCGGTAGCAGCACGAATTGCCGAAGAGCTGAAAACTGAGCTGGGTGATTTGGTCGGCTACAAAGTGCGGTTCAGCGATCAAGTCAGCGACAACAGCCGGGTCAAATTGATGACCGACGGGATTCTGCTGGCGGAGATTCAAACCGATCGTTACCTGAATCAATACGATACCTTGATTATCGACGAAGCGCATGAACGCAGCTTGAACAATGATTTTATTCTTGGTTATCTGAAACAGCTGTTGCCGAAACGTCCCGATTTAAAACTGATTATCACCTCGGCAACCATTGATGTGGAACGGTTTTCGCTGCATTTCAACAATGCGCCGATTATCGAGGTTTCCGGGCGTACCTATCCGGTGGAAGTGCGCTATCGCCCGCTGGTCGAGGAGGAAGATCAAGATCAGATTCAAGGCATTTTGAATGCGGTCGACGAATTGCAAGCGGAAGGACGTGGCGATATTTTGATTTTCCTCAGTGGCGAACGGGAAATTCGCGATACCGCCGATGCGTTGCAAAAACAGCAGTTGCGCCATACGGAAATCCTGCCGCTGTATGCCCGTTTATCGGCGCAGGAGCAGAACCGGATTTTCCGTCCCAGTGGTCTGAATCGGATTGTGTTGGCGACCAATGTGGCGGAAACCTCGCTCACGGTGCCGGGCATCAAATATGTGATCGACCCCGGCACCGCACGGATTTCACGTTACAGCTACCGCACTAAGGTGCAGCGGCTGCCGATTGAAGCGATTTCGCAGGCTTCCGCCAACCAGCGCAAAGGGCGTTGTGGTCGGGTATCCGAAGGGATTTGTATTCGGCTGTATTCCGAAGAGGATTTCAATGCCCGCCCTGAATTTACCGATCCGGAAATTTTGCGTACCAATCTTGCTTCGGTCATCTTGCAAATGACCGCACTTGGGCTGGACGATATTGAATCGTTCCCGTTTGTCGATGCGCCGGATCGCCGTTATATTCAAGACGGCATCAAACTGCTGGAAGAGCTGCAAGCTTTCGCTGTGGTCAAAAGCAAAAAAGGCGAACAGCGGCAATTGACTGCCGACGGTAAGCAGTTGGCGGCGTTGCCGGTCGATCCACGCTTGGCGAAAATGGTGTTGAGTGCGGCAAAATTCGGTTGTTTGCGTGAAATGATGATTATCGTGGCGGCATTGTCAATCCAAGATCCGCGCGAACGCCCGCAAGAAAAACAGCAGGCGGCCGATGAAAAACACCGCCGTTTTGCCGATGAACAATCGGATTTCTTGGCGTTTATCAATTTGTGGAATTATCTGCAAGAACAACAGAAAGCCTTGAGTAACAATCAATTCCGCCGTTTATGCAAAAGTGAATACCTAAATTATCTGCGCTTACGTGAGTGGCAGGATATTTATCATCAACTGCGCTTGAGCGTGCGTGAAATGGGACTGCATATCAATTCAACTGAAGCGGATTATGCTTCGATTCACCGTGCGCTGTTGACTGGTTTGCTGTCGCATATCGGGCTGAAAGAGGCGGAAAAGCAGCAGTATTTGGGGGCACGCAACACCCATTTTGCCGTATTCCCTAATTCGGTGCTGTTTAAGAAAAATCCGAAATGGTTAATAGCATCCGAATTGGTAGAAACCTCAAAATTGTGGGGGCGGATGCTGGCGAAGATCGAGCCGGAATGGATCGAACCGTTGGCCGGACATTTGACCAAATCCAGTTATGCCGAACCGCATTGGGAAAAAAGCAAAGGTGCGGTAATCGCCAATGAAAAAGTGGTGTTGTACGGCATTCCGATTGTGGCAAACCGCCCGATCAATTACGGCAATATCGATCCGCAGGAGAGCCGCGAAATCTTTATTCAAGCGGCATTGGTCGAGGGCAATTGGAATACCAAACATAAATTTTTCCACCAGAATCTGCGTTTGATTCGTGAAATTGAAGAGCTGGAACACAAAAGCCGTCGGCGTGATATTTTGGTCGATGAGCGGCAACTGTTTGAATTTTACGATCAACGAGTCGGGCAAGAAGTGGTGTCGCAAAAGCATTTTGACAGTTGGTGGAAAAAAACACAGCAGCGTGATCCGGAATTGTTGAATTTTGAAAAATCGTTTCTCACCAATGAAGATGCGCAAACCGTCAGCCAGTTGGATTTCCCGAATTTTTGGCAGCAGGGCAATTTAAAGCTGAAACTCAGTTACCAATTTGAGCCGGGCAGCGAAGCAGACGGGGTCACGGTGCATATTCCGTTGGCGTTGCTGAATCAGGTTGAGCCGCAAGGTTTTGATTGGCAGATTCCGGGTTTGAGGCGCGAATTGGTGATCAGCCTGATCAAAGCGTTGCCGAAAGCGGTGCGGCGTAATTTTGTGCCAGCGCCGAACTATGCCGAGGCATTTTTGGGGCGTGCCGAACCGTTGGCAAAACCGCTGTTGGAAAGCCTGCAATACGAACTGCGTCGCATGACGGGCGTGACGGTTGATCTGGAATTATGGCAGGCGGCGCAACTGGAACCGCACTTGAAGATCACGTTTCGGGTGATTGACGACAACGGGCGCAAAGTACGGGAAAGCACCGATTTGGATCAGCTGAAATTTGAGCTGAAAGATCAGGTGCAGCAAACCTTATCGGCGGTGGCGGACGACGGCATTGAACAGAGCGGCATTCATATCTGGAATTTTGATACGCTACCGCACTTTTACCAGCAGAAAAAGCGTGGCTACAGCGTGAAAGCTTATCCGGCGCTGGTTGACGAGCAGGATTCGGTCGGGATCAAACTGTTTGAAACCGAATTTGAACAGCAGCGTTCGATGCAGCAGGGACTACGCCGTTTATTGTTATTGAACGTACCGTCACCGATTAAATATCTGCATGAAAAACTGCCGAACAAATCCAAACTGGGCTTGTATTTCACCCCATTCGGGCGCGTGTTGGAGCTGATCGACGACTGTATCGCCGCAGCGGTCGATAAATTGGTGCAAGATTTTGGCGGAGTAGTGTGGCAAGAAGCGGAATTTCAGCGTTTGCGCGATAATGTGCGGGAAAATTTGAATGAAACCACGGTAGAAATCGCCAAACAGGTTGAGCAGATTTTAACCCTGACTTTTGCAATCAACAAGCGTCTGAAAGGCAAAATGGATTTCACCATGGCATTTGCGTTGTCGGATATTAAAGCGCAATTGGCAGGGCTGATTCATCCCGGCTTTGTGCAGCGCAACGGCGTTAAACGGCTGCCGGATCTGCTGCGCTATTTGCAAGCGATTGATAAACGGCTGGATAAACTGCTGCAAGATGTCAACCGTGATCGTGCCAATATGCTACGAGTGGAAGCCGTCAGCCAAGCCTATCAGCAATTGTTGGCAAAACTGCCGAAATCACAGCCGATAAACGATGAAATTTTAGAAATCCGTTATATGATTGAAGAACTGCGGGTCAGCCTGTTCGCCCAGCAACTTGGTACTGCATATCCGATTTCGGATAAACGGGTGCTGCTGGCGATACAAGGAGCGAATAATTAAAACGGTACGGTAAAGTGCGGTTTTATTGAGATTGTAGGGTCTGTTGATCTTTTACCGGTATGGTTGATTGAAATTAAATCAGTTAAAAACGATTTCAAAAAATAAACTTGCACAGCTTTCAGCCTTTCGCTAGTATGCACAAGTTAAATTTAATTATTTTGGCTTTGTCATCGACAGGGCTATAAATCAAGTGTAGAGAATTATGTACGAAATTTTAATTATCGCCTATATTGTGGTATCGATTGTGTTAATCGGCTTTATCCTGTTGCAGCAAGGCAAAGGCGCAGATATGGGTGCTTCTTTCGGATCAGGCGCTTCAGGCACTATCTTTGGCGCAGCAGGCTCAGCGAACTTTTTATCACGCACCACTGCGATTTTTGCGATTCTGTTTTTTGTGATTGCGTTGGTTATTGGCAATATCAACACGCACCGCCAAGCGCCACAAGGTACTTTTGATGATCTGAGCAACGAAGCGCAAAGTTTGCAGCAAAATACCACCGCTCCGGCGTTGGATGTACCGTCAACCAAACCGAACAGTGATATTCCTCAATAATCGTTAAACGCCTTGGTGGTGGAATTGGTAGACACGCTATCTTGAGGGGGTAGTGTCCATAGGATGTGCGGGTTCAAATCCCGCCCAAGGCACCAAAATCTATCTCGTAGCCTTTAGCAGGCTAACGAAAAAGTTAAATAAAGCCAGTAAAATCAACGTTTTACTGGCTTTTTCTTGTCTTTCTCTTGCCGTGCCTATCGTAGCTTAAAGCCGTTTCAGCGAAACGGCTCAGATCTGGATTAAGGCTATTAATTCCACTGTGCAAAGCAGGCTTCAGCGGCATCTAGTGTTTTTTCGATATCCGCTTCGCTGTGTGCCAGTGACATAAAACCGGCTTCAAAGGCGGATGGGGCGAGGTAAATACCTTTTTCCAGCATGGCGTGAAAGAACTGTTTGAAGCGTTCGCTGTCGCACGCCATCACTTGTTGATAGCTGGTGACCTCGTTTTGTTCCGTGAAATAGATACCGAACATCCCACCAACATAATTGACTACCAATGGGATATGGTGTTTGGCGGCGCGCTGTTTTAAGCCTTCGGCAAGCCAGCGGGTTAAATCGGCTAATTTTTGTTCGTTACCGCACTTGGCTAATTCGGTGAGGCAAGCCAGCCCTGCTGCCATCGCAATCGGATTGCCGGAGAGCGTGCCGGCTTGGTAAACCGGGCCGATGGGGGCGAGGTGTTGCATAATCGCTTTTTTGCCACCGAAGGCGCCGACCGGCATACCGCCGCCGATCACTTTGCCTAAACAGGTAAGATCAGGTTTCACATTATAATGCGTTTGTGCACCGCCTAATGCGACACGGAAGCCAGTCATCACCTCGTCGATAATCAGTAATGCACCGTATTGATCGCACAGCTGGCGTAGTCCTTGCAAAAAGCCGTCTTTCGGTGGTACGCAGTTCATATTGCCGGCAACAGGTTCCACGATAATACAAGCAATCTCGTTCGGATATTGCGCAAATGCCTGTTTAACCGAATCCAAATCGTTATATTGGCAGACGTGGGTGTGTTTGGTGAAATCAGCAGGTACACCGGGCGAGCTCGGTTGCCCTAAGGTTAAGGCGCCAGAACCGGCTTTCACCAGCAACGCATCGGCGTGGCCGTGATAACAGCCTTCGAATTTGATGATTTTATCGCGTTGGGTGTAGCCGCGTGCTAAGCGAATGGCGGACATGGTGGCTTCGGTGCCGGAGCTGACCATACGCACCATCTCAATCGACGGAATCAATCGGCAAACCAGCTCTGCCAGTTCTATCTCAAGCGCGGTCGGTGCACCAAAACTCAAGCCTTTTTGTGCAGTGTCGATCACGGCATTGCGAATGGCGGGGTGGTTATGCCCTAGAATCATCGGGCCCCATGAGCCGACATAATCGATATATTTTTGCCCGTCGCTGTCATAAATATAGGCACCGTCAGCTTTTTCGATAAATAACGGTGTGCCGCCAACCCCTTTAAAGGCGCGCACTGGCGAGTTGACACCGCCGGGAATGCGCTGTTGTGCTTGTTGAAATAATTGTTCAGAATGGTTCATCAAGGTGATTCCTATTTAATCAGATAACGGATTTGAGTAGGTTATTGTACTTTAAATTGCCCTTTTTTATGTAGAAATAAAAAAAGATTCTCGACTGAATTTATCTTTATGCTATTCTTGCGCAATTTAGAACAGCAAAAATAGCACGATTATAGTAGCATTGCTGTTGGTTAGAGATGGTCATGAAGACCGTATCCTATAACTCCTAATTCAGGAAAATGAAGTTTTATATGTGGCTATCATTATTACTGCCTTTTATCGTTTCATTTAGCGTTCTCGTTTTTATTCGTCCTTTAGCACAAAAAGTCGGCTTGGTCGATAAACCTAATTACCGCAAACGCCATCAAGGGGCGATTCCGTTGATCGGCGGTATCGCGCTATTTATTGGTAATCTCAGCTTTTATCTGCTGCAATGGAATGAGATGCGCTTTCCTTATCTTTATCTGTTCTGTGTTACCGTGTTGCTGGTGGTCGGGGTGTTTGACGATCGATTCGACATTAGCCCGTTTTTAAGGGCGGTGATTCAGATTATTCTTGCCGGCATGATGATTCACTATGCCCATCTTGAATTGGCTTCGTTGGGGCAGATTATCGGTCCATTCCAACTGCAATTGGGCTCACTCTCGTTTGTGGTCACGGTGTTGATTACTTTGGCGGTGATCAATGCGTTTAATATGATCGACGGCATTGACGGTTTGCTCGGCGGTTTGTCCAGTGTGACTTTCGGCGCAGTGGCATTGTTGATGTTGCTGGACGGGCAGATCAATTTAGCAGTGTGGTGTTTGGCTCTTATTTTGGTTATTTTGCCGTATGCGCTGTTTAATTTGGGCGCATTTGGTGTAAAAAACAAAGTGTTTATGGGCGACTCCGGCAGCACCTTAATTGGTTTTACAGTGATTTGGATTTTGTTGCTCAGCACTCAGGGCAGCGGGCATCCGATTAATCCGGTGACCGCACTTTGGGTGATTGCTATTCCATTGATTGATATGGTAGCGGTGATTTTTCGCCGTTTGCGTCAAGGGAAAAGTCCGTTTCGTCCCGATCGCCTGCATTTGCACCATCTGATGATGCGTGCCGGTTTAAGCTCACGCCAAGCACTGTTTTTGATTACCTTCGTTGCTGCGTTATTTGCCGGTTTTGGTATTTTGGGGGAAATCTATTATATTGACGAATGGATTATGTTTGCCCTGTTTATCCTACTGTTTTTTATTTATTATTACTCCATCGCCCGAGCTTGGCGCGTCACCCGCTTGATTAAACGGATGCGTCGCCGTGCATCACGTTATAAAAAGACACATTTGAAACCATAACGCTTACCATAAAAAAGGATTTTTTTATGTCGGAACATAACCCATCTCGGCAACATGCGCCGCAACAGTCTCAACAAATAGAACAGCTTGATCTGCTTGCATTTGTCACTATTCTTTGGCGCAAAAGCTGGTTAATTCTGCTATTAATGGGGGGGGCAGCTGCACTAGCCTATGTTGTAACTGCTTTTGTTGTAAAACCCTCTTGGCGTGCAGAAGCCTATATTGAAGCCCCGCGAGAAAATGAATTGGGCAATTATTATGCGCTGTACAATATGTACAACTTGATTTCGGCTGACTCAAGTGCTGTTCAACCGCAGCAAACGCTAAGTGGTAATGCAGTCAATGCTGAACCGCTGACCCTGCCGCAATCGGTTTATCAACAGTTTGTCCAACAGGTTAAATCTTATGATGTTTTGAAAAACTTCTGGCTCAGCACAGATTATTATAAACAGATGATGACTGGTGATAAAAATCATGACGACGGTTTGTTGGAAAGCCTGATCACCAGCGTCAATTTTGTCGAAGGCAATGCGCGCAATAACAGCAATGATAAACTTGAGCTGACCTTGAACAATCCGAAACAGGCGGCAGAGCTATTGACGGCATTTGTGGCATACGCCAATATTACGACCCGTCAGACCGAATATACCCGTTTGATCAGCCAATGGAAAACTCTGTTTGATCAAGTCAACTTGGCAGTCAGCAACAAGTTGGAACAAGATCAGCGAGGCAATATTGTGCCGGCTTCGGTTTGGCAGAGCAAATTGGCGATGATGACGTCGGTGCAGCCGTTGGATAATCAATTCAGTGCTTTTCACTACTTGAAAACGCCGGCACAGCCGTTATCTCCGAGCAGTCCGAACGCAATGTTGTGGATCTTGGCAGCGGCCTTTGCTGCACTATTGTTAGGTTCTGCGCTGGCGATTATTTTGGCGTTAAGGCAATATGCCGCTAGCAACAAATAGGTGAAGATTTTTAATATGAAAAAATTCAAAATATTAACGGTTTTCGGCACCCGTCCGGAAGCGATTAAAATGGCGCCGTTGGCACAAGCGTTAGCGGATGATCCACAAATTGAAGCGAAAGTGTGTGTCACCGCCCAACACCGTCAAATGTTGGATCAAGTGCTGAACCTGTTTGAACTGGTACCGGATTATGACTTGAATATCATGAAAGCCGGGCAGGATCTGACTGATATCAGTGTGCGCATCTTGCAGGAGTTGAAGCCGGTATTAAGCGAATTTAAACCGGATTTAGTGCTGGTACACGGCGACACCACGACCACATTTGCCACCAGTTTGGCGTGTTATTACCAACAGATTAAAGTGGGGCATGTTGAAGCAGGCTTGCGTACCGGCAATATCTATTCGCCATGGCCGGAGGAGGGCAACCGTTGTCTGACCGGTGCGATTGCCAGTTACCATTTTGCGCCGACGTTGAGTTCGCAGCAGAATCTGTTAGAGGAAAACAAACCGAGCGGCAGTATCGTGGTCACGGGGAATACCGTGATTGATGCGTTGTTGTGGGTCAAACAAAAATTGGCGGCAGATACCGCACTTTCAACACAATTAGCGCAGCGCTACCCGTTTTTGGATCCACAGAAAAAATTAGTGTTAGTCACCGGACACCGCCGTGAAAGTTTTGGCGCTGGCTTTGAACGCATTTGTCAAAGCATTGCCAGTTTGGCAAAAAATCATGCTGATATTCAGGTGGTTTATCCGGTGCATATGAATCCGAATGTGCGCGAGCCGGTCGAACGCTGGTTATCGGGCATGGACAATGTATTTTTGATAGAACCGCAGGACTACCTGCCGTTTGTTTATTTGATGAACAGTGCCTACCTGATCTTGACCGACTCAGGTGGGATTCAGGAAGAAGCGCCGTCACTGGGCAAACCGGTGTTGGTGATGCGTGAGACCACCGAACGCCCGGAAGCGGTGCAAGCCGGGACGGTACGCTTGGTCGGCACTGATCCGCAACGGATCATCACAGAGGTTGAGCGATTATTGAACGAGCCATTGCACTATCAAAGCATGGCAAAAGCCAATAATCCTTATGGCGACGGTAAGGCTTGCGAAAGAATCATTACCGCCATTAAACAATTTTTGGCATAACAGCCAGTTAGAGTAAAAGGTTATGAGTACAGAATTTAATACAATTTCGGTCATCGGTTTAGGGTATATCGGCTTGCCGACGGCGACCGCATTTGCCAGCAGTGGTAAACGCGTGTTGGGTGTGGATCTGAACCGCTATGCGGTGGATACCATCAATCAAGGCAAAATTCATATTGTTGAACCTGATTTAGATGTGGCAGTGAAAAGTGCGGTTGAACAAGGACTGTTGACGGCCAGTACTAAAGTGCTGCCAGCCGATGCTTTTTTAATTGCCGTGCCAACCCCGTTTAAAGACCATTATCAGCCGGATTTGAGTTATGTCGAATCAGCGACAAAAAATATTGCGCCGGTGTTGCAAAAAGGCAATTTGGTGGTGCTGGAATCGACTTCACCGGTTGGTGCCACCGAACAGGTAGAGCAGTGGTTGATAGAATTACGTCCTGATTTAAGTTTTCCATCACAAGCAGGCGACCAAGCAGATATTAAACTGGCGTATTGTCCGGAGCGTGTGCTGCCGGGCAAAATTATGCAAGAATTATTCTCTAATGATCGCGTAATCGGTGGTTTATCACCAGCTTGCGCCGAGCAAGCAGCACGTTTGTACCAATTATTCGTCAAAGGTGAATGTATTGTAACTAACGCGCGTACTGCGGAAATGTGCAAACTGACTGAAAACAGCTTTCGTGATGTCAATATTGCGTTTGCCAACGAACTGTCGCTGATCTGTGATCATTTGAAAATCAGTGTTTGGGAACTGATTAAGCTGGCGAATCGTCACCCGCGTGTGAATATTTTGCAGCCGGGCGCTGGCGTCGGCGGACACTGCATTGCAGTGGATCCGTGGTTTATCGTGGCACAAAGTCCGGAGCAGGCAAGGTTGATCCGCACTGCTCGTGAAGTCAACGACTATAAACCGCACTGGGTGATCGAGCAGGTTAAACAGGCGCTGGCTGAAGCCGTAACACAACGTGATTGTAAGGCGTCAGAGATCACGATTGCCTGTTTGGGTTTGGCATTCAAACCGGATATCGACGATTTGCGGGAAAGCCCGGCAGTGGAAATTACCGCAGAATTGGCCGAATGGCATGTGGGCAAAGTGTTGGCGGTAGAGCCGAATATTGAAAAATTATCGGCGCAACTACAACAAAAGGTGCAATTAACTGAATTGGATCAAGCCTTAACCGAAGCGGATATTTTGGTGTTATTGGTCGATCATAAACAATTTAAAGCGGTTGCGCCGCAACAAATTCAGCAGCAATGGGTGATTGATACCCGTGGAATTTGGAGACGCTAAGCAACATGGCAAAGTGCGGTTTTGAGCTGATCAGCAATCAGTGGGAAAGTGAATTTTTCGGGCAACGGATTGCAAAATTGCAATTTTTGCCAGCGCAGACCGCACTTTCGCCTGAATTTAACAAGCTTGAATTTAATCAAGGAAGTGCGGTTTGGCACGATTTTGATCTGGTGCAATGCAAACTGCACGCCGATCAATTGTCGCAGATACACCAATTGCAAAGCTTAGGCTTTGAATTTGTCGAAGGCGAGTTGGATTTCTGCTTGTCATTAAATCAGGGAATGCAAAGCGATTCAGGTTTCAGTATCGCCGCTATCGATGACATTGAGCAATTGGAAGCGATTTTCAGCAGTGCATTTTTAAGCAGCCGTTTTCGTCAGCCGTGGTTCAGCGCTGAGCAAAACAGCCGTTTTTACCGCACTTGGATTCGTAAAGCGGTGTTGGCGCAATTTGATGATCTGTGTTTGTTGCTGAAAAATCAACACAATGAAATTCAGGGGGCGATTAGCTTGCGCGCGATTGACTCAGCCCAAGCCAGAGTGGGTTTGTTGGCGGTTGCTGAACACGCCAGAGGGCGTGGCATTGCCAAGCAATTATTGCAAAGTGCGGTCAACTGGTGTTTGCAGCAGCAAAAGCAACAGCTTTGGATTGCCACCCAAGCCAATAACCGCCAAGCGATCAACCTCTACCAAAAACAGGCACGGCTCGAACAGATCAGCTATTGGTTTTATCATTCCAAAAAGCGTCTATAGCTCAAATGTCTATAGCTCAAATGATAAACAAGTATCAACAGCCCCTAATAAACGAATAAGCATTATAAGCAGTAAAGGATAGATTATGATTCCATTTAACAAACCGCCGGTTGTCGGCACCGAACAGCAGCAAATCGCTAAAGCGTTGACCTCCGGCAAACTCAGTGGCGACGGCCCGTTCACTAAATTGGCAGAACAGTGGCAGCAACAGCAGTTCAACGCAAAAAAAGTGTTGTTGACTCCGTCATGCACCGCCTCGTTAGAAATGGCGGCGCTGCTAATTGATATTCAGCCGGGTGATGAAGTAATTATGCCGAGCTACACGTTTGTTTCCACCGCTAATGCGTTTGTGTTGCGCGGTGCAAAAATTGTGTTTGTCGATATTCGTCCCGACACCATGAACTTGGACGAGAGCAAGATTGAAGCCGCAATCACACCAAAAACTAAAGCGATTGTGCCAGTACATTACGCCGGAGTAGCGTGTGAAATGGATTCCATTATGGCGCTTGCCGAGAAACACAAACTGTGGGTGATCGAAGATGCGGCGCAAGGCGTGATGGCGAATTATAAAGGCAAAGCGTTAGGCACAATAGGGCATATCGGTTGTTACAGTTTCCATGAAACCAAAAATTACACCGCCGGTGGCGAAGGCGGTGCAACGCTAGTGAATGACGCAAGTTTGATCGAACGTGCAGAGATTATCCGCGAAAAAGGGACTAACCGCAGCCAATTCTTCCGTGGACAAGTGGATAAATATACCTGGCGCGATATGGGATCCAGTTTCTTGATGTCGGATCTGCAAGCGGCATATCTGTATGCACAACTGGAAGCGGCAGAGCCGATCAATCAACGTCGGTTAGCCATCTGGCAGCAGTATTACCAGGCGTTTCAACCGTTTGCCGGTCAACGTGTTGAGCTACCGTCGATTCCGCAGGATTGCCAGCACAATGCGCATATGTTCTACCTAAAACTGAATGATGTGGCTGACCGTACTTCATTCATTGATGCCCTGAAAGCGGCAGAGATTATGAGCGTGTTCCACTATGTGCCGTTGCATTCCAGTCCGGCGGGCGAAAAATTTGGGCGGTTTGCGGGAGAAGATCAATTTACCACTCAAGAAAGTGAGCGCTTGGTGCGTTTGCCGCTGTTTTATAATATGACGGACAGTGAAGTGGAAAAGGTGATTTCGGTTGTGATAGCGTATTTGCAAGCATAAGTGTGACCGCACTTGGTGCTATATTAAGCCCTGATAAAGTGCGGTAGTGTAGCTATGAAAAAATCACTTGGAAGTACGACTATCTGGACAGCTTCGTCCACGTTGGTGAAAATTCTTGTCGGCTTACTGGTCGTCAAGTTGCTGGCTGTGGCGTTTGGCACCGAAGGTGTTGGGCGTGCGGCTAACTACATGACATTGTTGACCGTGCTTGGCGTATTTGCCGGCGGCGGAATCTTCAACGGTGTGACCAAATATGTGGCGGAATATGAAGAAAAGCCCGCACAGTTACAAGCGGTGTTAGCCACCTCTTCATTGATTATCTTGCTGTTTTCGGCACTGGTTGGCATTTTACTGTTCGGCTTCGCCGTGCCGATTGCAGATTTTCTATTTGCCGAAAACGGCTATCAAAGCGTGATCCGAGTGCTGGCGGTGCTGCAATTCGGCATTGCCCTGAGCAACTATTTTCTGGCGATCTTGCGTGGACAACGCAATGCTAAAGCCAATGCGCTCAGTATCATCATCGGCTCGCTGTTAGGTATGCTGCTGTTTTTACTGGCACAGCACTATTTGGGCTATCAAGGAGCACTAATTGGTTTGGCATTGATTCCGGCGCTCACATTTTTGCCTGCGATCGTTGTTCTCAAAAAGTCATTTTCATTGAGATTATTCAAACCGCACTTTGAGTCTCAACAAGCGAAAAAATTACTCAAATTTTCCGGCATGGTGTTGATCACTGCGATTACGTTGCCGGTGGCTTATATTGTCATGCGTGATCGACTGCTGGAATTTTATAGCCTGCACGATGTTGGTTTATGGCAAGGCGTCAGCAAGATTTCTGATGCCTATTTGCAATTTATCACCGCTGCATTTTCGGTATATTTGCTGCCGACGTTTGCCAAATTAAACGATCCTTGTCAAATTCAGCGCGAAGTGGGCAAAGCATTAAAATTTGTGCTGCCGACGGTGTTGTTGGTTAGCCTAGCAATCTATCTGTTGCGGGAGCTGGTGATTCGGATTCTGTTTTCTGAGCAGTTTTTGCCGATGGAGAATCTGTTTATCTGGCAACTATTGGGCGATGTGTTTAAAGTATCGGCGTATGTGTTCGGTTATCTGATCGTGGCGAAAGCGGCATTAAAACTGTATGTCTTGGCAGAAATTAGCCAGTTTATTTTATTATTGGGCACGTCTTATTGGCTGATCCCGCTCAATGGCGCAGTCGGTGCAACCCAGTCGTATTTGATCACTTATTTCAGTTATTTTATGCTGTGTGCTATCGGCTTTGTACTTTACTTAAAAAGAGCCGACCATCCACCAACCCGCAGTAAGGACCAATCATGAGAATTTGCCATATTTTGGGCTCGAATATTCCGCACCATAACCAAACCGTGATGGCGTTTTTCCGTGAACAATTATGGGAACGGATTCCACCGCAAGCACGTGCGGCATTTTATATTGTCGGCGGCGGCAGTGAAAATGATCCGCCGGAAGTGAAACGTTTTGCCAGCAAAAAAGCGCTGGCTGACTTCTTACTTAAAGAAGTTAAACAACGGTCAGATACTTTCTATCTGCTGCATGGACAGTTCAATGTTGGCTTGTGGCTGGCGATATTATGCAATAAATTACCGCTGGATCGCATCGGTTGGCATATTTGGGGGGCAGATTTGTATGAAGATTCCAACCAACTGCAATTCAAACTGTTTTACCCGCTGCGGCGTATGGCACAGAAAAAATTACGCCATGTGTTTGCTACCGTCGGTGATTTGCAACGGTTCAAGCAAATTAATCCGAATGCAGAACAAACAGTACTGTATTTTCCGACAAAAATGGATCCAAGTTTAAAACCGCCTTTAGCCAGTGCGGTTAGCGATCGTCCGTTGACGATATTGTTGGGCAATTCCGGCGATCAATCCAACCGCCATCTAGAAGCGTTACAACGCATTAAGGCGCAATTGGGCGATCAAGTGCAGATTTTGATCCCAATGGGTTACCCCGAAAATAATCAAGAATATATCAATAAAGTTAAAAATAAAGCCGCTGAATTGTTTGCTGCAAGTGCGGTCACGGTGTTTGAACAGCGGATTGATTTTCAAGACTATTTATCCATGCTGGCACAATGTGATGCCGGCTATTTTATTTTTTCTCGCCAGCAGGGTATCGGCACGATTTGTTTATTGACACAATTTAATATTCCGTTGGTGCTGAACTGCGAAAATCCGTTTTGTCTGGATATGCAACAACAGCAAATCCCGTTTGTCGAGTTGGCGGAGGTCAGCCGCGAAAGCTTAAATCGCGCCAAAGTGCGGTTGGCACAATTGGATAAAAGTCGGATTGATTTTTTCGCACCGAACTTTGTTCAAGGCTGGCTGGAACTGCTGCAAAAACTGGCACAAAAATAAGAGATCAACTATGTTAACCTTAGCTCAACTTAGCATTTTGGTGCTGCTTTACACTTTTTCGGTGATCTTGATTGGCTATTTAGCCTATCAATCATTCAAAAAAGTGCGGTTTTCTTTTCATCTATTATTCACTTTGGTTTATTTACTGACGTTTTATTTAGGCTTTCCGTTTAGCATGGTGCTGGCATTCGGTTTCAATGTGCCGTTGCTGCCGTTTGAGATCCTGTTTATAACTCAATTTTCAGCGCTGATATTTTATCTGCTGTATTATGTGGCATATCAAGTGCGGTTGCTACCAGGTAAAATTCAACCAGTAACTGTCACTGTCGCAACCGCTCGCCAATATTCCGCTTCAGAAGCGATTATCGCCGGTGTGATATTACTTTTGGTGGCATTGGTGACCATCGGTCTGTTTTTCAGTTTTAACGGCTTTTTGTTGTTCAAACTTGACAGCTACAGCCAAATTTTCTCACAAAGCGTCAGCGGAACCGCACTTAAACGCTTTTTCTACTTCTTTTTACCGGCGCTGTTGATTTTCTATTTCTTGAAACCGAGCAAGCTAAACTGGCTGTTATTTTTATTGTTTGGCGTGAGTTTCGGTGTGTTGACCTATTTATTGGTGGGCGGAACTCGTGCCAATATCGCGCTGGCAGTGGCAATTTTCTTCTTCATCGGCATCAGCAAGAATTATATTTCAATCATGACGTTGGCAATTGCCGGTGGGGTAGCGATTGTGGCGATGTTCGGATTAGCATTGGCACGTTACGGTTTGGATGTCAGTGGCAGTGAGGCGTTTTATACCTTTTTGTATTTAACCCGCGATACCTTTTCGCCATGGGAAAATCTAGCACTGCTGTTCTCGTATTACCAAAAGATTGAATTCCAAGGATTGGCGCCGATTATCCGTGATTTTTATGTCTTTATTCCTAAAGGATTATGGGAAAATCGTCCGGATTTAGTGGTTAATTCCGCCAACTATTTTACCTGGGAAGTGCTGAATTATTATGCGGGGCTGGCGATTTCACCAACGCTGCTCGGATCATTTTTAATTATGGGGGGCGTACCGTTGATGGTGTTGGGCGCGCTGTTGTGTGGCTGGTTGTTGAAGGCAATGGATTATTTTTACCAATACGGCAAAACCGCACTTCAGCGTAGCAATGGTGCCTTGATTCAAGCTTATTGCTTCGCCAATATCTTTAATATTATCGTTTTAGTCAGGGAAGGAATCGATGCCTTTGTGTCGCGTTTTGTGTTCTTTGCCTTGATTTTTATCATTGCGGTATTGTTAGCAAAAGTGATTGTATTACTGTTTCGACAAACCGGTAGTGTACAAATAAAATTAATCAAATCTTGAGAGTAGAAAAATAATGGAAAAAGTAACTATCCGTGGTATCGATATTTTAGCCGTTAAAGATCAAACCACCTTTTTAGATTTTTTGTTACATGAAAACGGCGTGCAGCAAGGCAAGTTAATTGCAATTAATGCAGAAAAAATTATCACCGCTGAAAAACAACCGGAAATTAAGCAACTGCTGCTGAATGCCGAATTTAAATATGCGGACGGCATGAGTATTGTTAAATCCATTCAGAAAAAATACCCGCAATACCGCACTTTGCAACGGGTGGCTGGCTGTGATTTGTGGTATGCCTTGATGGAAAAGGCGGGAAAATTGCAGACACCGGTATTTTTGGTCGGTGGGCAGCCGGCGGTGTTGGCAGAAACCGAACAAAAATTAAAAGCACAATGGCAGGTGAATTTAGTCGGGTCGCAAGACGGCTATTTTAAAGCAGAGCAGCAAGCAGAATTAATCGAAAAAATTAAAGCCAGTGGTGCGAAAATTATCACGGTCGCAATGGGATCACCAAAGCAAGAGCGGTTTATGCAGGCGTGCCAACAGGCGTATCCGCAAGCATTATATATGGGCGTTGGTGGTACTTATGATGTTTTTACCGGAAGAGTTAAACGTGCGCCATTAATCTGGCAAAAAGCCAATTTAGAGTGGTTGTACCGTTTATTAAGCCAACCGACACGTTGGCGTAGACAAGTGAATCTGCTGAAATATGCGTATTATTATTTGACGAATAAATTATGATTGCGCAGGCAAAATAAACAGAAAATTAGGAAATAATCGCCAATTTGCATATTTTAACAGCAGGCGAGAAAAAAAAACGAAAAAGCACTAGACAAGTTATTCAGAAACACTTAATATGCGCCCCGCAACGACGCGATGTGCGCTCGTAGCTCAGTTGGATAGAGCGTTGGCCTCCGGAGCCAAAGGTCTCAGGTTCGAATCCTGTCGAGCGCGCCATGCGTTCGCATTTGATTCAGCTAACGCTTGTCAACATCAATGGTGGCTATAGCTCAGTTGGTAGAGCCCCGGATTGTGATTCCGGTTGTCGTGGGTTCAAGTCCCATTAGCCACCCCATTTACTTCTTGTCAGTTATGCTAAGAAGTAGCAATCGGCGAGTAGCGCAGCTTGGTAGCGCAACTGGTTTGGGACCAGTGGGTCGTAGGTTCAAATCCTATCTCGCCGACCATTTCACTTTTTAAAAGTTGAAATAGCCTTGCAAAATAAAGGCAAGGATTTTTGTTCTTTAACAATATATCAGACAATCTGTGTGGGCACTTGTGCAAGACATTGGTGAAGTCTTACTGAGTTTCAGTAGGACGTAAAAAATAAACTAAAGTCTTAATGAGT
>NZ_VDHB01000158.1:0-5992 GCF_006227735.1 Testudinibacter sp. 'clade 2' | reverse complement strand
ATGCACCGGCAAACGGTCACTATAAAGCCTATATTTTGGGGCAAGGCGACGACGCTATCGCCAAAACTCCGGCATGGGCGGCAGACATCACTGGCATTCCCGCCGATAAGATCATCAAACTCGCCAGAGAAATCGGCAGTACCAAACCGTGCTACATCAGCCAAGGTTGGGGACCACAACGCCAATCTAACGGTGAGCTTGCCGCTCGGGCAATCGCCATGCTGCCGATTTTAACCGGCAATGTCGGCATCAACGGTGGCAATTCCGGCGCCAGAGAAAGCACTTACACCATCACTATCAAGCGCTTTCCGGTCTTAACCAATCCGGTGCAGACTAAAATTCCGGTATTCATGTGGACGGATGCTATTGAGCGGGGTACCGAGCTGACCGCTCTCAAAGACGGCATCCAAGGCAAAGATAAGTTGGACGTGCCGATCAAATTCCTGTGGAATTATGCGGGCAATACCATTATCAATCAGCACTCCGACATTAACCGCACACATGAAATCTTACAGGACAAGAGCAAATGCGAAATGATTGTGGTCATTGATAATTTTATGACCTCTTCCGCCAAATATGCCGATATTTTATTACCGGATCTGATGACGACGGAACAAGAAGATATTATCCCGAATGATTCTGCCGGCAATATGGGTTACCTGATTTTCGGACAAGCGGCGACAGCCCCTAAATTCGAGCGGCGTCCGATTTATCAAATTCTATGCGATATCGCCAAACGCCTTGGTGACGAAGTGTATGACAAATTTAGCGAAGGAAGGACTCAGGAACAATGGTTGCAACATTTATATGCCGAAATGCGAGCAATGGATGCCGATCTGCCGACATACGACGCCTTGAAAGCAATGGGAATCTTCAAGAAAAAAGATCCGAAAGGTCATCTGGTCGCTTATAAGGATTTCAGGGATGATCCGGAAGCCAATCCGTTAAGCACACCGTCCGGAAAAATCGAAATTTACTCCGCCCGCTTAGCCGAAATTGCGGCAAGTTGGGATTTAAAAGAGGATGAAGTGATCGACCCTCTGCCGATCTACCACCCGGGATTTTATAGCCATATCGAGGCGCAAAACGGACAGTTCCCGCTACAACTTGTCGGTTTCCATTATAAATCCCGTACTCATTCCAGCTATGGCAATATTAATGTGTTGGAAAGTGCCTGTCCGCAAGAAGTATGGATTAATCCGCTTGATGCCAAATCGCGAAATATTCAAAGTGGGGATTTGGTCAGAATCTTCAATGAAATCGGTGAAACCCGCATTGAAGCAAAAGTCACCCCAAGAATTATGCCCGGAGTACTAGGCATGGGACAAGGTGCATGGCACCGCGCGAATATGTGGGGTGATAAAATTGACCACAACGGCAGTATCAATGTCCTCACCACCCAGCGCCCGTCGCCGTTGGCGAAAGGGAATCCGCAGCATTCAAACCTAGTGCAGATTGAGAAAGTGTAAGGTGATTGTAAGTAATTTTAGGGTAATGTTCGTCATTTCGAGTTGATACTCATTAATTTTGGTGCCGGAGGCGTGGAAATGGAACTAAATAATGTAATTCACTATAATGTCAATAGAAGAAATTTATTAAGAGGTGCCAGTCTGGCTACGGTAGCTGCAGGTGTGTTGTTACCGTTTTCATTGAAAGCGGCAGGAAAAGGTGGCACCGCAGATACAAATAGCGAAAAAGTAATTTGGAGCGCCTGCACCGTAAACTGTGGAAGTCGTTGTCCATTAAGAATGCATGTGGTTGATGGGCAGATAACTTATGTCGAAACAGATAATACTGGAACCGATACTTACGACGTTGATAATCAGATACGTGCTTGTTTGAGAGGCCGCTCTATGCGGCAGCGGGTGTATAATCCGGATCGTTTAAAATATCCGATGAAACGGATTGGAAAACGTGGCGAAGGTAAATTTAAAAAAATCAGTTGGGATGAAGCGCTAAATGAAATCGCCACGGCCCTCAAACGCATTATTAAAGATTACGGCAATGAAGCGATTTATCTGAATTACGGTACCGGCACACTCGGCGGCACTATGACAAAATCCTGGCCACCCGGTGGCACGCTTGTCGCACGCCTGATGAACTGCTGTGGAGGCTATTTGAATCACTATGGTGATTATAGCACGGCGCAAATTGCCGTAGGTTTGAATTATACCTATGGTGGTTGGGCTGACGGTAATGATACTTCGGATATTGCTAATAGTAAGTTGGTTGTTTTATTTGGTAACAACCCGGCTGAAACGCGCATGAGCGGCGGTGGGATTACCTATCATTTAGAGCAGGCAAGGGAACGTTCTAATGCTAAATTAATAGTGATTGATCCACGCTATACTGATACTGCAGCGGGCAGAGAAGATGAGTGGATCCCGATTCGTCCCGGCACCGATGCCGCATTAGTATCGGCAATTGCTTATGTTTTGATTAGCGAAAATTTAGTTGATAAGCCTTTTTTAGATACTTATTGTGTTGGTTACGATGAAAAAACATTACCGGATAGTGCGCCTAAAAATGGTCATTATAAGGCCTATATTTTAGGCGAAGGTAATGACGGAATTGCCAAAACACCTGACTGGGCGGCAAAAATTACTGGTATTCCGGCAGATAAAATTATCAAACTGGCACGGGAAATCGGCAGTACCAAACCGTGTTATATCAGCCAAGGCTGGGGACCGCAGCGGCGCAGTAACGGTGAGCTGATTTCCCGTGCAATAGCTATGCTGCCTATTTTAACCGGTAATGTCGGAATCAACGGAGGTAACAGTGGCGCCCGTGAAGGGGGATATAGAATACCTTTTGTCAGAATTCCCACATTAACCAACCCGGTTCAAGCCAGTATTCCGATGTTTTTATGGACTGACGCCATTATCCGTGGGACGGAAATGAATGCGCTCAAAGATGGTATACGCGGTGTCGAGCAGTTGAAAGTGCCAATTAAATTTATCTGGAATTATGCCAGCAACTGTTTGGTAAACCAACATTCTGAAATCAATCGTACTCATGAAATCCTACAAGACGACACACAGTGTGAAATGATCGTAGTCATTGATAATCATATGACTTCAAGCGCAAAATATGCCGATATATTATTACCTGACTGCACCGCTTCAGAACAAATGGACTTCTGTATGGATGCTTCTGCTGGCAATCTGAATTACGTTATTTTTGCCGATCAAGTCATTCAACCGCAATTCGAATGCCGTAATATATACGATATGTTAAGCGATCTTGCTAAACGCATGGGCGTTGAACAACAGTTTACCGAAGGCAGAACCCAAGAAGAATGGCTGCGCCATGTGTATAAACTCTCAAAAGATAACTTGCCAGAGCTCCCTACCTTCGAAAATTTTCGCGAGATGGGGGTTTATAAAAAACATGATCCTGAAGGATATCATGTTGCTTATAAAAAATTTCGGGAAGATCCGGTAGCGAATCGACTGAGTACGCCATCCGGCAAAATCGAAATTTATTCCGAGCAGCTTGCTGAAATCGCGGAAACATGGATTCTGCAAAAAGATGAAGTGATTGATCCGTTACCAATACATGTTGAAAGTTTTGAGCATTACGGCGATCCCCTGATGGAGAAATTCCCACTGCAACTGAGCGGCTTTCATTATAAAGCCAGAACGCATTCTACTTATGGCAACATTGAGCTGATTAAAGCCGCCTGTCCGCAAGAAATCTGGATTAATCCGCTAGATGCGGCTCCACGTGATATCAACAATGGCGATGTGGTTCGGATTTTCAATGCGCGAGGTGAAGTGCGGATCAATGCCAAGGTTACGCCGCGGATTATTCCGGGTGTTGTGGCATTGAGTGAAGGGGCATGGTATATGCCGGATCAAAATAAGATAGATCAGGCCGGCAGTATCAATGTTCTCACTACTCAGCGTCCGTCTCCTCTCGCGAAAGGAAATCCGCAACATTCGAACTTAGTACAAATAGAAAAAGTATAAGGGAGTAAATTATGAGCGAACAATATGGTTTTTACATCGATTCGGATCGCTGCACCGGGTGCAAAACCTGCGAATTGGCTTGTAAGGATTACAAGGATTTGCCGGTGGATGTGAATTATCGGCGGATTTATGAATATGCCGGCGGCGATTGGCAGCAAAGTGGCAATTGTTGGCAGCAGAATGTCTTTTCGTATTATTTGTCGATTTCCTGCAATCACTGCGAAGATCCGGCGTGCGTCAAGGTGTGCCCGAGCGGGGCGATGCACAAAAATGCAGATGGTTTTGTCATTGTCGATGAGGAACTGTGTATCGGCTGTCGCTATTGCCATATGGCATGTCCATACGATGCGCCGCAATACAGCGAAGCCAAGGGACATATGACAAAATGCGATGGTTGCTATTCTCGGGTGAAAGCGGAACAAAAACCAATTTGTGTCGAATCCTGCCCATTACGGGCGTTGGACTTCGCCCCGATTGGTGAACTCCGCGCCAAATACGGCGAACTGGCAGCGTTAGCGCCGTTGCCGCTAGAGCGATATACTCAACCGAATTTGGTGATCAAACCGAACAAAAATGCGCGTCCAAGTGGCGACAGCAGTGGATTTTTAGCCAACCCAAGGGAGGTGTAACATGAATTCTGGATTACATGAATTACCGTTGGTTCTATTTACCGTGCTGGCTCAAAGTGCGGTCGGTGCTATAATTTTGATGGCGGTATATTTATTGCTGCAAGCCGATGATCCGCAACGGCAACGTAAAGTAACGATATTTTTGCTACTACCGCTAATTTTGTTGGGATTGGGCTTTGCCGCCTCGATTCTACATTTAGGTTCACCGTTGCGTGCCTTTAACTCGCTGAACCGGATTGGTAGCTCGGCGCTGAGTAACGAGATCGCTGCTGGCGCTCTGTTTTTCATTCTTACCGGGCTATATTGGCTGTTGCAGTTGCTGAATAAAATGCCAGCAATCTTGAATAAACTTTGGTTGCTAATGCTGATTGTGAGCGGCGGCATATTTACGTATGTGATGAGTTCGGTCTATTTAATCAGCACCGTACCGACTTGGAATAGCGCTTACACCCCCGCATCATTCCTGCTGACCGCACTTTTGGCTGGTTTTATCCTCGGTTATGCGCTGCTGTGTTTCGCCGGAGTTGAAGCTGACCGATTACGACTCGTTCCACCAATCTTGGTATTCGCATTGTTGCTCGCCGTTTGTTTAGTGGTATTTCAAACGACGACCTTGGCAGGTATTCAAACCTCAGTACAGAAAGCCGCAGAGTTAGCACCGGATTATGGCAAAATGATGGTCATCAGATTCATATTATTGTTTGGCGGCGTTGGGCTACTGTTTTACAGTCGCTGTAATAAAAACAGCTTACCAGGCTTTTCACTCTGCGCCAGTGTCATTTTTGTCGTTATTGCAGAGTTGATCGGCAGAACCCTGTTTTACGGTCTGCATATGACGGTCGGAACCACGATTGCTGGCTGACGAATTGATTTTTGGCTAAAAAGCAACCTGCCTCTTATGGGTAAGTTGCTTTTTTTTATGCGCGTTTGGCATGGATTTTAACCCAAGTGCGGTATATTCTGATGGCATTAATCACACAAAATGGAGTCAATTATGTATCAGTTAAAACGCGTCTATACCTTTGATGATAATGATTTTCCGGCACTGTTGGCTGACAGGCTTTGGCCGCGCGGGATTGCCAAAGTGCGGTTGGATGGGGTGTTGTGGCTGAAAGCGGTGACACCGTCCAATGAACTGCGTCAATGGCTGCACCAAGATCCGCTTGCGCATTATGATGAATTTTGCCGCCGTTATCGGCAAGAGCTGAGCGCGGAGGCGGTGCAAGCCGATTTACAACAACTGCGCCAACTGCACGCGCAGTATGATCGTTTGACATTGCTGACAGCGGCAACAGTGATTGAACACAGCCATTTGCCAGTGTTGCAGAGCGTGTTGCAAGGTGAAATTGAATAGGGTCTGTTGATGTTTGTTTATATTTTAAACACAATCCG
>NZ_VDHB01000157.1:0-10958 GCF_006227735.1 Testudinibacter sp. 'clade 2' | reverse complement strand
AACGAACAGCTTTTAACGCAGTAGTGGCGAAAAAGAGTCATAATCCTACGGATTGTATTTAAAATATAAACAAAGATCAACAGACCCTAATGTGCCCTTACACAATTTTATCAATTCACATTGTCAATAAAGCTAATCCCTTAAAATTGCCTCAACAATATCTTGCACTTCATCAACAATAAACGTTGGCGTGGTTTCAAATTTTCTAATCTTTCTCACTCTAAAATCTACTACACGCACTTGATGAGCAATAACCACACCATTAGTTTTGCAACCGCTGCCCATTAAGGACACCGAAAAGCCATTTTCTCTTGCCGTAGCCGCTTCACCTTGCGAAATAGGACATAGCATCATAAAACCAGTTTGATGAAATGATTTTGAACTCAGCACCAATGCCGGACGAGAACCTTTAATTTCGCCGCCCATACTGGGGTCAAAATCAATTTTAACAATATCACCGCGATCAATTTTCATCATAATTCGATTTCATCCCCAACCGCTTGCATGCTATCCCAATCGCTTAAACTTGGTAACTCGCCTGTTGTCATTGCTAGGCGTTGCTGCAAGGTTAAGCGCACTTGTTTCCCCTTTGCGCCAGTACGTTTAATGTGTAGCACAACTCTGTCTTGCTGAATATTTTCGATTTCAAAAAAATCGCCATTGTCAAGCTGTAAACTCGTAATAAAGTCTTTCGGCAATCGCACCGCTTTGCTATTGCCCCACTGTTTCACTTCTAATCTCATTACCTATCTCCTTTCAACCGCCAATGTATATCCAAAATAATACATAATAACGAGTGTATGGTTTTTATACAGCAAAAGCAATAGGCGCTGTTACTGACTACAAAATATTCCCCAACTCAATAAACTCCGCCTGCGGAAAATGTGTGGTTAAATAGCGCTGCAAATAGGCTTGGGTTTCATTTTCAATAATCGGGTCGGTTTGCGGATAGTGGTTGTAAATCAACGCTTGCAGCGCGATGCCACGCTGTTGGCAGATTGCAAGGCTTAATAAAGTGTGGTTGATGCTGCCCAGTTTGCCGGAAGTGACCAAAATCAATGGATAACCTTGTTGTTGCAAATAATCCAGTGCGGTCAATGCGTTATTCAACGGCACCGCCAACCCACCGGCGCCTTCGATCAAGACCACGTCATACTGCTGCGCTAAAATTTGTGTATCGGCCGTGATTTGCGCCAAGTCGATCTCAGTTTGTGCCAAGCGTGCCGCCAAGTGCGGTGAACAGGGGTAATCAAACACATAGCGGCAAGTGGTGCCATCCAAATCGCATTGTTGCAGCGGCAGGTTTTGCAGCTTGCGGTGGCGTTGAATATCCTCGGCGACGCCTGAACAGCCGGTTTGCACCAATTTTTGCGTGATCACCGACCGCCCTTGTGCCGCAAGCCGATTGGCATAAAATCCGGTGGCAATAGTTTTACCCACATCGGTATCAATGCCTGAAATAAACATGATCTGTTGCTTTTTCATTGATTCTATTTCCGTTTTGCCAACATCAGCAGTGGCGCATAAGTCAACCGCACTTTGCCGTTGACGCTGAACTGCTGTTGATAACGCTGATAAAAATCCGCCAATTTGCCTTTTGTCCACTGCTGTTGATTGGTGGCGGTTACGCCGGTGGCTTGCAAATGGCGCAACACCGCACTGGGCTGCTGAAACCATAATTGGATTGCCTGCTGATCTTGTGCGATCAGCTCAAAGTGCGGTTCTAGCCATGTTTGCCATTGTTGCAGGCTGGGATAATGCAGACCAACGGTGGTCAGCTGCTTAATTTCCACTAAATTTTGTGGCAAAAAGGTGCTGAACAACAGCCAGCCGTTTGGTTTGAGCGCCTGCGTTGCCAGCCGGATAATCCGTTGCGGCTGCTGAAACCACTGCACAGTGGAAGCCGAAGCCAGCAAATCAAATGGCTGATTTAACACCAAAGTGCGCTCAAACTGCTCGGCATCGGCTGCCCATAATTTCACCTCTGCCGTAGCCAGCCGCTGTTTTGCCAGTGCCAGTGCACTTGAATTGAGATCATTCAAACACCACGACCGCACTTGGTAATCTTGCGCCAATAAACGGGTTAAATCGCCACTGCCACAACCAATTTCCAACACCTGCTGAAAGCACGTCTGTTGGCTATAGCGCAATAAATCCGCCAAACGGCGGTTGATTTGTTGTTGTGCTTGTGCGTGTTGGTCGTAACTAGCCAACGCTTTGGCAAAACAGTGGCCGATCCGTTTTTTATCCAATCTCGCTAGCATAGCTCAGACCACGCATTAAACGCCGCCAAGGCAAAGTGCGGTAGCGCAAGCTGTATGATCTCACTGTCGGTTTGCCGCCAATAATTTAACTGATTGGCCGTCGGAAAGATCTGATCCTGCATGCCGACAATCGCTTTTTGCCAGCGAATGGCAGCCGGTTTCGCATGCGCAAATGCCTGATACACCGCCGCCAACTCCTGCGCGATTTCGTCGGTCGGACGTGGCGCAATTGCTTGATATTGCTGTAATAGCTCACGTTTGCCACACATTCGCCGTTCAAATTTAGCACGAGTAAGATCATTAAAGCCGTCTAATGTGCCTTGAAAAATCGCCTGTGGAATGCCGGATTGATCGTCAATCAAACACGGCGTGCCGTTAATTGCCACACTTGTGGCGAACGGCAAATCTGCCACCGTCTGCTCCGCTGCCCACACCCCCATCGACCACGCCACCAAATGCAAAGTGCGGTAGCGGCTGAGATCGGCATTCAGACTTAAATTACGATAATCCCAACACAGCAACAGATCGGTATCGGGCGGTAATTGCCAGTGTTTCACCAACTGCGGCGATGTGCCCCAACCGGCAAAATACAGAATGAGATTCGGGTTATTTTCTGCGCTGATCAGCCATTCGGTCTGCATTATTGTGATCCTTTTAATACATCAAGCAGCTGCGCCACTTCGTCAGCCGTCATATCGGCAGTCAAGGAAAAACGGATCCGCGAGGTGCCACTCGGCACCGTCGGCGGACGAATCGGCAGGCAGTAGAAACCGCACTGTTGCAACCGCTCGGCAGTGGAGAGGGTGCTCGCATTATCGCCCAGAATATACGGCACGATTTGACTGCGGCTTGGTGTCGATTGTAGTGTCGGTTGTGGTGTCAATTGCTGCACGCCGCGTTGTAATTCGCTGCTCAGCTGCTGCAAATGTTGCCGTTGCGTTTGCATTTGTGGCAAGCGTTGCATGAGAAAATAGACCCACTGCACCAGCAATGGTGAAAGTGCGGTCGAGAAGATCAACGGGCGCATTTTGTTGATCAAATAGTCTTTAATCACCTGATCGCACACCACATAAGCTCCCATCGCTGCCAGCGCCTTGCCAAAGGTGCCCACCAGAAAATCAATCTGCCCGATGCAAGCACACTTTTCTGCCAAACCCAGTCCATTTTGCCCGAATACGCCCAGCGCATGCGCCTCATCGACATACAGCATCACATGGCGATAGCGCTGTTTCAACGCCACCAGTTGCCGCAAATCCGCCATGTCGCCGTCCATGCTGAATACGCTTTCGGTGACAATAATAATCCGTTGATAGCTTTTACTGTTTTTCTCTAACAGCTGCTGCAAATGGGCATAATCATTATGGCGATAGCGTTGATAATCGGCAGCCGACAAACGAATGCCGTCGATCAAACTGGCGTGTACCAGCTTATCGGCTAAAATCAACGTTTGTTTATCCGCCAGCGCCGGCAAAATGCCGATATTGGCGTGGTAGCCGCTATTGAACAGCAGGCAGGCTTCACGCTGAAACTGGCTTGCCATCAAGCTTTCCAGTTCGGCATAAATCGGAAAATTGCCGGTCAGCAAGCGTGATGAGGAGGAGGTCAACGCCATTTCGCTGACATCGGTTTGCGCAAAAAATTGTTGCTTTAAGCTGTTATCCGAAGCCAATCCCAAATAATCATTTGAGGAAAAATTGAGCATTTTGCGCCCATCATGCCAAATATGTTTGCCCTGATGGCGAATGTCAGGCAAAGTGCGGTATTGCCCTTGTTGTTGCAGTTGCGCCAATTGCTCGGTATAAAAATTTAACATGCTGGCGGATACTCTTGCTGTAGCGCTTGCAGCACCCCGGCCGTTAAGCGGGAAAGCTGCGACGGCGTGATAATAAACGGTGGCATCAGATAGACCAATTTGCCGAACGGACGCACCCACACGCCCTGTTCGACCAAACGGGCCTGCAAGCTGCGCATATTAACCGCACTTTGCATTTCAATCACACCGATCGCGCCCAATACCCGCACCTCTGCCACGCAATCCCAAGTGGCGGCTAACGCCAATTCCTGCTTTAACTGCGCTTCGATTCTGGCGACATGGCTTTGCCAATCGCTTTCCAATAGCAGACGGATTGACTCGGCAGCAACGGCGCACGCCAACGGATTGGCCATAAAGGTCGGCCCGTGCATAAAGCAGCCCGCTTCGCCACGGCTGATGGTGTCGGCAACCTGATTGCTAGTGATTGTTGCCGACAGGGTTAAATAGCCGCCGGTTAAGGCTTTGCCCAAGCAGAGAATATCCGGCACCACATCAGCGTGCTGCAAGGCAAACAACTTGCCGGTGCGGCCAAAACCAGTGGCGATTTCATCAAAAATCAGCAACACGCCATATTGATCACACAGTTTTTTCGCCGCCACCAAATAGTGCGGCGAATAGAAATACATGCCACCAGCGCCCTGCACAATCGGTTCTAGAATCAATGCTGCAATCTCATGATGGTGCGTTGTCAATAGATCCGCCAATGGCTGAATATCATGTGGATTCCATGCTTGATCAAATCGAGTTTGCGGCTGTGGCAGGAAAAATTGGATCGGCAACCGCTGGCTAAATAGCGAGTGCATACCCGTTACCGGATCACACACCGACATTGCGTGCCAAGTATCACCATGATAACCGGCACGAATCGCAGCAAATTTGCAGCGTGCAGATTTTCCCAGTGAGTGTTGATATTGGATTGCCATTTTCATTGCCACTTCCACCGCCACCGAGCCAGAGTCGGCATAGAAAATTTTTTGCAATTCGGACGGCAGCAAATCCAGCAACAATTGCCCCAAACGTACCGCTGGTTCATGGGTCAGCCCACCGAACATAATATGGCTCATCTGCTGTAGCTGGTCATTCACCGCTTGGTTCAGGCGCGGATGATTATAGCCATGCAGCGCCGCCCACCACGACGACATGCCGTCAATCAGCTTACGTCCGTCTTGCAAGGTGATTTCCACACCTTCGGCTTTTGCCACCGGATACACCGGCAAGGGGTTAAGTGTTGAGGTGTAAGGATGCCATAAATGTTGGCGATCAAACTCTAAAAGTGCGGTTGAATTCATAAGGTTCCATGTGTTGCAAACTCTGTTTGTTTTAAAACCGGGAATATCACGGAAAGGGATAAATTGATACTATCCCTTCTTCATTCCATTGGCTGAACGCAATAGACTTATGCTAATGTGGCGAACGCTTGGCTTAAATCGGCTTTAATATCTTCCACGTTTTCCAATCCGACCGAAAAACGCAACAAACGGTTGCACACACCACGGGCAATGCGCTCCGCTTCGGGAATGTCCATATGGGTTTGGGTTGCCGGATAAGTGATAAAACTTTCGGTACCGCCCAGACTCTCGGCAAAAGTAATCAACTTAATCGCTTTTAAGAACGGATTAACCCAGTTCTCATCTTTCAAGCGGAACGACAGCATACCGCTCTTGCCTGAATATAACACGTCTAAAACTTGATCTTGTTCGGCTAAGAATTTGGCGATTTCTTGTGCGTTTTGCTGATGGCGTTCCATGCGCAAGGCTAAGGTTTTCAAACCACGCACCGCTAAGAATGAGTCGAACGGTGATAATACCGCCCCGGCGCCATTTTGCAGATAAAACAGGCGCTCGCCCAGTTCCTGTCCTTTCGACACAATTAATCCGGCTAAAACATCATTATGACCGGATAAATATTTGGTCGCACTGTGGATCACCAAATCGGCGCCGTGCTCAATCGGACGGAACAGCACCGGCGTTAAGAAGGTGTTATCCACGATGAGTAATAGATTGTGTTTTTTGGCAATCTTGCTAATCGCCGCCACATCGCACTCTTCCATCAGCGGATTGGATGGTGTCTCCACAAAAATCGCTTTGGTGTTCGGTGTGACCGCACTTTCGATGGCGGCTAAATCTGCCGTATTCACATACACCGCCTTAACACTGTTGTTATTTTTATAACTGAAATCGAGCAAACGATAGGTTCCGCCATACACATCGCTGGAGATAATCCACTCGTCAGGTGCAGTAAACAACGACATCAACAACTGAATCGCCGCCATGCCCGACGCACAGGCAAAACCGCGATCGCCGCCTTCTAAACGGGCAATGCCCTCTTCCAGTACGGTACGGGTTGGGTTTTTAGTGCGCGTGTAATCATAGCCGGTCGATTCATTGATACCGCGATGGCCGTATGCGGTGGAAAGATAAATCGGGGCAGAAACCGCGCCGGTTTTCTCATCGGTACGGTTACCTAATTGGGCTAATTCGGTTTCGATAGAATAGGTTGTCATAATCTTGCCTTAACACAGTCTAATTGTAGATAGTTTGTTATTCTGACACAAAGCTACAGGCGATTAAAGTACCGAATATCCTTAACCTCAAATCAAAACCGCACTTTGATTAAATTTCACAAAATCACTCATTTTTTCGGCAATCAGGCAAAAAATTGCAATCAAACATTGACAGTAAATCAGAAGTCAGTAAAATGCCCACCACTGATTAACGATGTGTTATATCATCGTTTAGTGTGCGGGAATAGCTCAGTTGGTAGAGCACAACCTTGCCAAGGTTGGGGTCGCGAGTTCGAGTCTCGTTTCCCGCTCCAAACAAATACTAGAAATAATTACTTAGTTACTAGAGTTAATTACATAGTGGCGTGTTAGCAAAGAGGTTATGCACTGGATTGCAAATCCATGTAGCTCGGTTCGATTCCGGGACACGCCTCCATCAAATCAGTGCCCGAGTGGTGAAATCGGTAGACACAAGGGATTTAAAATCCCTCGGCTTTCGAGCTGTGGCGGTTCAAGTCCGCCCTCGGGCACCATTTAAAAAATGATTTAAAACCAAAAAGATAGCTACTATATGTAGCTTTTTTTATACCTGCGATTTTCCTTCTTCTCTGGTTAAATTCTACTGCCGATGGCTGTTAGAAAAAATGATACGAGCAAAATGATAAAAAATATGTTTAAATTATATAGTTAAGTCTATTTTTTATCACATTGCATATTAATTTATCAATCCGAAGGTGACTTTTTATATGCCTTACATAAGCTCTTTACTCAGTAAAATGAGAGGCAACAAGCAAAACTTACTGCTATCAGCCTTATTTTTATCTATATCGCCGCTGTTATCCGCGCAATCTTATGTGGTTTATGATTTTACCAATAACAAAGTGTTAGAAAGCCGTTCGCCCAATAGTGTGCTTCCAATTGCCTCGGTCACAAAACTGATGACCGCCAATGTGTTTTTAGAAAATAATCGCAATCCTAACTGCACCGCGCGTATCACTAATGAAGACAACGACCACATCAAAGGCACCCGCACCAAACTGCCTAAAAATACACCGATTGCCTGCTCAGAATTATTAAAAGCGATGTTTGTGCATTCAGACAACTATGCTGCCCATGCTTTATCTCGCTCTGCGGGCATGAGTCGAGCTCGATTTATTCAAAAAATGAATGAAAAAGCGCAAGCATTAAAAATGAACTCAACTCGTTTTAGTGATAGTTCAGGCCTATCTAACCGTAATATTTCCAGTGTGATGGACTTGGTGAAGCTTGCTAAATACTCACTACGTAAACCCGAATTAAAAGCGCTCTCCAACACCCGTGCGGCCTATATTCGCGCCAATCGAGCCAACGTATTTATGCAAAACACCAATAAATTAGTGCGCGAGGAGATATTTGATGCTTCTATCAGCAAAACAGGCTATATCCGTGAATCAGGTTATAACTTAGTCTTTATCAATAAATATAGCTGCAATAATAACGCGACCATCGGCGTGATTAGCCTCAATAATAAAAGCTCCGCGGCCCGCTCAAACTTTACCAAAAACAAACTCAAAGCCTACGGTTGCCTCGCACTCAATGATTTGATTATTGATGAGAGTAACGACCAAGATATTGAAGCCTACGATCAACTTGGATTGGATCGGTTGATAGAACAGGTATCAAATTAGTTTTTAGGTTTAACGCCAAGGCGGAAATTCATCCGCCTTTGACTATAAATGAATTTTAAACCCCACAAACTGACAACATCAACCTAACTGCTGAATTTTCTTTACCACGCTGCTGGTTGAGTAGCCGTTTTCAAAATTCAACACCCGCACATCGCCGCCGTTTGCCCACACTTCTTGGCTGCCAGCAATCTCTTCGGGTTTATAATCGCCACCTTTGACTAACAAATCTGGCAGGATCTCGCCGATTAAACGCTGTGGCGTATCCTCTTTGAATTCAACCACCCAATCGACAGAGGACAAACCCGCTAACACTGCCATTCGTGCAGCTAGCGAATTGATCGGTCGACTTTCCCCTTTTAATCGTTTCACCGATTCGTCGGAATTCACCGCCACAATCAGACGATCGCCTAATTTACGCGCATTTTCTAGATAAGAGACATGCCCCGGATGCAAAATATCAAAGCAACCATTGGTCATCACGATTTTCTCCCCACGCTCTTTTGCTTCGGCAACACTGCTTTTTAACTGCACTTCGTCCATAATTCCAAAACCGGTTTCACCACGATGATGAATGGCATTTTCCAGTTCGACTGGCGTAACCGTCGATGTACCAAGCTTGCCGACCACAATACCGGCAGCAATATTTGCCAAATAGCAAGCTTCTTCCAAACTACGTCCATCGGCAATCGCCGTTGCCAGCACACTGATAACCGTATCTCCGGCGCCGGTCACGTCAAACACCTCTTTGGCTTCGGTCGGCAGATGAAACGGCTCAGCATTCGGGCGTAGTAATGTCATACCTTTTTCCGATCGGGTCACTAGCAACGCCTCTAATTGATAATCTGCAATCAGCTGTAACCCTTTTTGTTGAATCGCCTGTTCATCAACACAATGTCCGACTACCGCTTCAAATTCAGATAAATTCGGCGTTAATAACGTTGCGCCGCGATAACGTTCAAAATCAGTACCTTTAGGATCAATTAATACCGGTACGTTAGCTTGTTTCGCTACTTGGATCATCTGTTGCACCGCATTCAGTGTGCCTTTGCCGTAATCCGATAAAACCAACGCACCACTCTGCGCAATGGCATCTTGTAATTTTTGCAACAAAACCGCACTTTCAACATCATGAAAGTTTTCTTCAAAATCCAAACGCAAAAGTTGCTGATGACGGGATAGAATCCGTAATTTAGTGATGGTAGGGTGCGTATTCAGCGCCACAAAATCACAGTTAATCCGTTGTTGTTGCAGCATTTTTTCCAGCGCCAAACCGGCTTCATCCTGCCCGGTTAATCCCAATAATTTTACTTCCACATTCAAACTGGCAATATTCATTGCCACGTTAGCGGCTCCGCCAGCCCGTTCTTCATTGTTTTGTACCCGCACCACCGGCACCGGCGCCTCCGGTGAAATTCGGTTGGTGGCGCCAAACCAATAGCGGTCGAGCATCACATCCCCGAGCACCAAAACTTTCGCTTGTTTAAATTGAGTCGAATATTGTGTCATCATTTGCTCCTGATAAAATTTTTCTGATTTTAGCATAAAAATGTTTATTTATAATTTTTTCCGTTAAACTATAGCAAAGTTAAAATATCAGATGAATACAGGAATGATGGATGGCTAAAGCATCACAAATACCGCACTTTAAAGCCGCTTTTTTGCACCCTAAATATTGGCCGTTCTGGATTGGATTGGCTTTTTTCAGGCTGTTGTTATTGCTGCCTTATCCGATTTTATTAAAAATTGGAACTGGGTTAGGCTGGATTTTTTCTAAATTAAGCATCGGCAAAAAACGAGCGAAAGTTGCTCGTCGCAATCTGGAACTTTGCTTTCCGCAAAAAAGCGAATCGGAACGAGAAGCTATTTTGCAAAAAAACCGCTATTCAGTAGGCATGGGCATTATCGAAACCGGTATGGCATGGTTCTGGTCGGATAAACGAATAAAAAAATGGAGCACTGCCAGTGGCATTCAACATATTAAAAATCATCTCGATGGTGGGATTATTTTAGTCGGGGTACATTTTTTAACCTTAGAACTCGGCGCGCGGATTATCGGCTTGCACCAACCTGGTATCGGCGTTTATCGTCCCAACGACAATCCGGTATTTGATTGGATACAGTACAAAGGACGAATTCGTTCAAATAAAGCGCTGCTCGACCGAAAAGATCTACGAGGTATGATTAGGGCGCTACGCGAGGGAAACATGATTTGGTATGCGCCAGATCATGACTATGGACGCAAAAATTCAGTATTTGTACCTTTTTTTGCGGTTCCCGATGCCGCAACTACCACCGGCTCGTACTATTTACTGAAATCAGTACCGAATGCACATGTTGTGCCTTTCGCACCATTACGCAACAATGACGGCTCCGGCTATCATTTATCTGTATCTGAGCCGACTACTTTCTCAGTATTACCGGATCAAACACAGCTTGCAATACAGATGAACCGACTGGTAGAACAAGAAATATTAAAAGGCGTTGATCAATATATGTGGCTGCATCGTCGCTTTAAAACGCGTCCAAACGAAGATGACCCATCACGCTATTAACGAAAAAAACCGCACTTTAAGTGCGGTTCAGACTGCTGACAAAGGTTAAAATACACGATTAATGTTGTAACAGTAGGGGGCGATTATATATCGCCCCGAACCGCACTTTGCATTTTTCCTTTATTGATTAAGCGCTTATACCACACTTCGCAAACGGGC
>NZ_VDHB01000156.1:0-2812 GCF_006227735.1 Testudinibacter sp. 'clade 2' | reverse complement strand
AATTCATACTGATGCAATAAAAACATATTTATTGGCAGATTTAACAAAGGAACAATTATCTTATCAATATGCCAGTGAAGCGGATATGTTAAATGTTGCATTATTTAATAAACCGGCTAAACAATGGCGTGTGGAAAATCCTAAGCTAAAAGGCAATATGCGTGACTATGCCAGTTTGAGCGAGCTTTTGGTGCTTGCGAATATGGAAAGTTACAATGCTATTTTGATTGAAAACGGAATGTCTCAAAAAGAACGGATAATTGAACTTAGAAAATTAGCAAGAACCCAGTTATTATCATTGAATAAATTAAATGATAATGGATTACAAAAAATAACAACTAAACAAGGACGTTAAATGCACAATCTTGCCATCGCTGTTTTTTGCAGCGTGATCGTGTCGGTGTTTTTGAAAGTGGCACGCCGGCAGAATATTCAAATCGCTCAGGCGATTGCCTTTAATTATCTTATGGCGATCGGTTTGAGTTATTATTTTTTGCAGCCCAATTTTGCCGGGCAATCGTTCGGCGAAGTGGTGGCGCAGCATGATGATTCCTATCTGTTTTTAGCCTTGGGGATTTTGCTGCCGACGGTGTTTATCGTGATGTCGAAAGCGGTGGAAAGTGCGGGGATTGTGCGCTCTGATGCGGCACAGCGTTTATCGTTGTTCCTGCCGATTTTAGCCTCATTCACGCTGTTCAATGAAGTGTTGAGCGGCAGCCGTGCGGTTAGTCTTGTGTTGGCGTTTACCGCACTTTTATGTTTGTTATGGAAAAAAGACGAGCCGCAACAAAATCTTGGACAAAGTGTGGTCGGTAAAGGTTGGTTTAACCTGCTGTTAGTTTGGCTCGGCTACGGCGTGATCGATATTCTGTTTAAGCAAATGGCAAAGAGCGGTAGCGCATTTCCGTTGACGTTGTTTGTGTCGTTTTGCTTGGCGGCATGTGTGATTTTCATCTATTTGCTGATTAAACAGACCCGTTGGCACGGTAAAAGTATGCTGGCCGGTTTGCTGCTCGGCGTGTTGAATTTTATGAATATTCTGTTTTATATCAAGGCACATCAGAGTTATAGCGACAATCCGACCTTGGTCTTTGCCGGTATGAATATCGGCGTTATCTGTTTAGGCACGCTGACCGGTGCATGGTTGTTTAAAGAAAAAATCAACAAAACCAACGCGATCGGCGTGGGGTTAGGGATTATATCGATTATCTGCTTGTTTTATTTGGATAAAATCATAGGCTAACATATGGCAAAACACTTTAGCTTTTTTATTTACGATTACGAAAGTTTCGGTATCAATCCGGCAAGCGACCGTCCGGCGCAGTTTGCCGGCATTCGTACTGATGCGGATTTTAATATTATTGGTGAGCCGGTGATGGTGTATTGCAAACAGACCAATGATTATCTGCCTGCACCGGAAGCCGTGTTGGTAACGGGCATTACCCCGCAAGAGTGCAACGAAAAAGGCGTATCCGAACCGGAATTTGCTGAACGTATCTTGCAAGAATTTTCCACACCGAATACCTGTGTGATGGGCTATAACAGCATTCGTTACGATGACGAAATGACCCGCTACACTTTTTATCGTAATTTTATCGATCCCTATGAATATAGTTGGAAAAACGGTAATTCCCGCTGGGATTTGCTGGATGTGTTGCGTGCCTGTTACGCCTTGCGCCCGGAAGGGATCAACTGGGTGCATGACGAAAACGGCTTACCGTCGTTTAAATTAGATCGCCTGACGGTGGCCAACGGGATTGAACACAGCAATGCGCACGATGCGATGGCAGATGTGTACGCCACGATTGAAATGGCGAAATTGGTCAAAGCCAAACAGCCACGCTTGTTCGAGTATTTTTTCAATTTGCGTAGCAAAAAAGCGGTCGAGGCATTAATCGACACCGCCAATATGACGCCGTTGGTGCATGTTTCCGGTATGCTCGGCAATTATCGCGGCAATACCGCACTTGTTGCGCCGCTGGCATGGCATCCGACCAATAATAACGCTGTGATTGTGTGTGATTTGAGTGCCGATCTCAGCGATTTGCTGAGTCTTGATGCCGAAAGCTTAAAAGTGCGGTTATACAGCAAAAAAGCGGAGTTGGAAGCGCAGGGGATTTTGCCGGTGCCGCTAAAATTGGTGCATATCAATAAATGCCCGATTGTCGCCCCGGAAAAAACGCTATTGCCGCAAAGTGCCGAACGGCTGGGGATTGATCGTGAACAATGTCTGCAAAATCAGCAACGCTTGCTGCAATCCTATGAAATTCGTGACAAAGTGATCGCTATTTTCAGCGAACAACGGGAATATGCCGACGATTTGAATGTGGAAACCGCACTTTACCACGGTTTTTTCAGCGATGCCGATAAACGCAATCTGCAAATTCTACGCACCTTGAGTGCAGAGCAGTTGCAAAATCCGGATCTCACCTTTGAAGACAAGCGTATTCCGGAGTTGTTGTTCCACTACCGTGCCCGCCATTTCTACCGCACGTTGAACCGTGCCGAGCAGATCAAATGGCAAAAATACCGCAAATTAAAACTGGAAAAAAGCGCGGAAGCCTTTGTGCAATCGTTGCAGCAATTAGGCGAACAGCACCAAAATAATCCTGAAAAACTGGCGTTATTGCAACAGGTGTATGAATATGGCGAAAAAGTACTGCGTTAGCCAGATACTGATTTCACCTTGAAATGCCTGAAATATCGGATTAAAGGATAAAAATAAATGCCGAATGGTAACATTCGGCATCAGATTATTGACAAAGATATTTGATGAGGCAAGGTAGGGGGCGGATTATATATCCGCCCGTTT
>NZ_VDHB01000155.1:0-4092 GCF_006227735.1 Testudinibacter sp. 'clade 2' | reverse complement strand
ATTCGGTATTTTGAATGGCAGTATAAACATCGCCGCCATTGACCGCACTTTTGCTGCCTTCGGTCACGCTGCCGCCGTTGTTGATGGTGACACTGTCAAAGGTAACCTCTTTTGCGGTCGAGACTTTAATATCGCCATTCTCGTTGGAAACCACAACATTGTCACCATTCACAAAGTTCACGCTGTTATTTGTTTGATCAACCGTTTTCGCATCCGTACCATTCACTTGGGCTGTCCACGATTGCAGTGCGCTATCCGCTTTTACCAAACTGTCTTTTGATGTTTGTGACAAATCAATCTTATAATCGGTGATATTATCAGCCACTGCAACACCACCTACCGTGACCGCACTTGAACCGGCTGAAGCCGTGGTGCCTTTGGCATTAACAGTGTAAACAGTTTGGTTATCAGCACCTTTGCTTTCGTCTACGGAAACCACATTGGTACCGGCAGCCACTTCACTTTTCGCTGCCGCAGCTGCGGTTTTTACATCACCGATATTGGCGGCATTGCTGTCCACATCGCCGCCACTGGCAACATTGCTGATCACCGTATTGCCGGCATTGATACCGCCGTTATTAATACTTACCGGTCCTGCTGCCAGGCTGTTAGTTGTTACGTTATTAAACGTCACATCTTGCTTGGTCGCCACTTTAATACCGCCACTGTCTGCCGTCAAAGTAATATTGTCACCAGTAATGAAGTTGGCGGTGTTGTCATCTTGCTTCAGGGTTTTCACCGTTTCGCCATCGATCTGCGTCACGACGGTTTGCAGGGCGCTATCTGCTTTCGCCAAGCTCTCCTTCGAGGTTTGCGACAAGCTGATGGCATAATCGGTTACCCCTGTTGCACTGGCAACACCGGCAACCGCACTTAGACCGCTATCTGCCGCCGCACTGACGGTGGTTTTTTCCGCATTAACGGTATATGTGGTGACCGTGCCGTTGACTACCGGATCATTTACCGTAACATTATTACCTGCCTCTACAACGGTAGTTTTGTTTGCTGAGTTAATCGCTTCCGCTACATCAGCAGCGGTTGCAAAATTATCACCGCCAGTCTGCGCACTGACCGTACCGTTATCCGCCACGGTTAAATCCGATTTATTCACCGAATAACTGACATTTGAGATACCATTTGCTGTCGCCACAGTGGCCGTCGTGCCAGTACCATTGATGAAATTCACCGTATCGCCCGGCGCCACTTTTGCTGAAGATCCACCGTTAGCTTGAATATTCCAACCTTTGGCTGCCACCTCTGCAACGGTATATAACTGACTGCCGTTAATCGCATCTGTGCTGGTTGCACTGATTTGACCAGCGGCGACATTAATAATCTGACGTTCCGCACCAACTGCGCCAACGCTTACCACACCGTTCGCTGCACTACCGACACCGGCAAAGGTGCCGTAGGTAATACCATTAATGGTTGCAGATGTTTCCGCCGTAGCTGCACGATCCGCCGAGGCATTGCCTAAAATGACGCTGTTTGCTTGTGAAGTGGTGACATTATTACCAACCACAAAAGTATTAGCCTGTTGTACATTATTTTGATTACCGATAATTCGACTACCGTCAGCGTCTGCGCCCATCAGATTATTATTACCGAATGCACCGGCATTATCTGCCGCAATCGGTGCAGCTTGCGTACCGTTATCATTACCTACTGTATATGTGCCTGCACCACTAATATAAGACGGATCCCCCAACGCACCGGAATTATTACCACTCACGACATTATCGGTACCGATAGAAATCGTATTTTCTGCTGTCGCTTGCGCACCTTTACCAATAGCAACCGCATTTAAACCGGAAGCAATTGCCGCATCACCTTGTGCTATGGAGCTGATCCCACTCGCAGCAGAAGTATTACCCAACGCAATTGATCTAGCCGCAGTAGCTCTCGCTTCATTACCAAGGCTGGTGGCATTTGCCGCCGTTGCCTGCACCTGATAACCCAACGCTGCCGTACGAGTTGCCGACGCTGTTGCCAGATAACCAACTGCCAAAGCGTTAGCAACGGTAGCATTAGCCTGACGTCCCAAAGCGGTTGCATTGTTGCCGTTGGCATTCGCCATCATGCCGAGTGCCACTGCGCTGTCGCCCGTGGCTTTAGTATTCGTACCTAATGCCATCGCATGGGCACCGTTAGCTTGCGCATTCAATGCAAGCGCCACAGCATCCGAACCGCTTACTTTGGTTGACTGCCCCAAAGCAATCGTGAATGCGCTGGTTTGTTCCGCACCATTAACTGTTTTTCCGGCTTCGTAACCGATCGCAATATTAGAACCGACACTGCGTGAAGAAGCCGCTCCGGCACCACTGCCAATGGCGATATTGTTACTATTCGGCGCACTTTCGGTGCCGATTAATGTACCGCCGGCTCCCTCACCAATCGCCACATTATTGTGGCCATTAGTGATTGTGCCTTTACCGTTCATACTAATATTGCTGTTGCCGATGACATCATTGCCACTGCCGTTACCGGTAGAGAAGTTTTTATTGCCGGTTACCCTCTGACCGGCACCACCAAGTGCCACGTTGTTATTGCCGGTAACGGTCGAACCGCTGTTGCCACCAAGCGCCACATTACTGTTGCCGCTGACATCATTGCCTGAAGTACTGCCAACCGCCGTATTTGCCTCACCTGTCACGCGCGCACCCGCACCATCACCCAACGCCGAATTTCGCCAGCCGTTGATTCCACTGCCCGCATTGCGCCCCAAAGCGACATTGGCAGAACCGCTCAGATTGCTCCCTGCGGACAAACCAATAGCCACATTATACAATGCAGGGTTTTGGATGGCGTAAGTACCACCCTGCCCATCGTTGGTCTGCTCTGCCCGTGCGCTCAAATTACTGCCGGCATCACGACCAATGGCGATATTATCTTGCGGAATAATCACGACATTTTTAACGGTATCACTGCCAGTGGTCATATTACTGCCAGCTTGGTAGCCAAGGGCAACATTGTATTGCCCCGGCACATTTTGACCGGCATTGGTCCCCACCGCAACATTGTGAATATAACGAGTATTTGGAGCCGCATTAACACCAGCTGCATTACCAATTGCAACAGTACTGTTACCCAACGCTTGTGCGCCCGAACCAATTGCGATTGCCGCTGTTGCAGTAGCTTGTGAAGACACGCCAAGTGCAAGAGAATTTCCGCCTGAAGCCGTGGCATTACTAGAAATGGCAGTGGCGCTCGCAGCACTTGCTGTTGCTTTTGTTCCTATCGCCAATGCACTTTGTGCCGTCGATTTACTCTGTGCCCCAACAGCGACTGCAAAATCGGCAGTCGCTTTAGTGTTGCTGGTATTGTCATAAGACGCAACACTAACACCATTTGTAGCAGTGCTTGGGGAAACATCGGCACTCCCGATCGCAATCGATTGATTACCTGTTGCGGTGGAAGACTGCCCCATCGCTAAACTGCCTTTACCACTCGCCCAAGCAACTGTACCAATCGCCATTGCATAATCATTAGTTGCGGCAGCTTGACGCATCATAGATAGGGAGTTAAACCCCGAAGCCAGAGCACTGGTTCCAATTGCCGTTGCGCCCACATTCGTTGCCTGAGAATACCCGCCTAAGGCAAATGCCAAACCGCCGACGGCACGGGAATAATCACCGATTGCAATGCCTGAAACAGTAGCTCCACCGGTTGTAACCACATTACTGTTGCGACCAATCGCAATTCCGGTTACTGCCTCATCAGGAGAATAAAGGTTGCTGCCAACTCTAGCTACATTCGGATTAGTGTATGACAAATTTCCCGGATTATTATAATTAAACGCTCTGTCTCCACCCAATTGATTCGCCGGATTCGCTGGATTATTATTAAAAGCATAACCATTATTATCATTATTCGTAATAATAAGCGTAGCTGACGCTGCCATTGGCAACAGCGCCACTAAACTCGCAATCATGGTTGCTTTTAATTTAAACAAAAACGCAGATATTCTATTTTCTTGCTTGATTACCACATTATCGACACTGCTTGCAGCTTTATTCTGTGACGTTGCCAACTCTGAAACCACCACAAAAGTTTGCGTTGTTTTATTCCAAATGACTTTATAAATTTTGTTCA
>NZ_VDHB01000154.1:0-2190 GCF_006227735.1 Testudinibacter sp. 'clade 2' | reverse complement strand
TGCAAAACAAAAGAGTGGCAAAAAAGAGTCTATAGCTCAAATTATAAACAAAGATCAACAGACCCTAATCTTTATCATGTTAAAAAGTGCGGTAGCCAAATAGCATACCGCACTTTTGCACTGCTAAATCCGTTGTTTTAATAGTGGTGCAATACGCCATTGACTGCGGTAGCAGACACTTGGAAACGGTGATCGAACACGGTAAGATTTGCCACTTTGCCGACTTCAATTGATCCCAAAGTGCGGTCAACGCCAATCGCGCGCGCCGGATACAGCGAACACATTCGCAGCGCTTCAAGCAAGTCGATGCCGACCTGTTCCACTAAATTTTGCAACGATTCAATCATGGTAATCGCCGAGCCGCCAAGGCTGCCGGTTTTTTCGTCGTAGCATTTTCCGTCTTTGACAATCACTTTGGTACCGACAAAATCAAACCATTCGATATCAGCACCGGCAGCAGCGGTTGCATCGGTTACCACCACCAATTTTTCGCCTTTAATCTGCTTGGCAAAGCGAATATTCGACCAAGTGACATGCAGCCCGTCCACGATAATACCGGTATAAATATCCGACTCCAGCACTGCACCGACCACGCCCATATCACGTCCGGAACTGATTGGCGACATGGCATTGTGCAGATGGGTGGCAAAACCAATGCCTTCATCAATCCGCTTTTTCGCCAGCTCATAATTGGCATTGGAATGTCCGATCGATACCAAAATTCCGCTGTCGCTAAAGCGTTGCACATACTGAGCGGCTTCATTTTCTGCCGCAATCGTCAGTTTGGTGATCACATCGCCGTTAGCACATAAAAATTCCAGCATTTCCGGGGAGATTTGGCGGATATACTGCGGACGGTGCACCCCTTTTTTCTCAAGACTCAGGTAAGGGCCTTCTAAATGCAATCCCAACGCCTGATTGGCATTGTTGCTGTCTTGCAAATACTCGCGCATCACCGCAACCGCACTTTTCATGCCTTCATCTGGCGCAGTGATAAAGGTCGGCAGATAGCTGGTACAGCCGTAACGCATATTGGTTTGCTGCATGGTGTACAAGGTTTCAACGGTGGTATCCAAATTGAACATCACTCCACCGGCACCATTTAATTGCAGATCGATAAAACCAGCGCTCAGGTTTTTCCCAGCCAAATCAACGCGCTCAATCTCAGCAGGAAGATCTTGTTCCGGCACTATCGCTTCAATCAATTCATTATTAACAATCACCGCATGTTGATACAGTGCTTTGTCTGTCGTGTAAATCACGCCGTTGGTTAACGCATAACGCATCATTTCCCCTTATGCCACACTGGCAATTTCAGCCGCTTCCAAATTGGTAAAATACTTGACGGTTTTGACTTTCAGCTCTTGCGTTGCCGGTTCGTCGCACACCAAAATTGCTTTAGTGTGCATTTGCAGCGCACTAATCGTCCATAAGTGATTGACACAACCTTCGACCCCGGCTTGCAATGCCAATGCCTTGTTGTGACCTGTTGCCAAAATCAGCACTTCTTCTGCATCCAACAAGGTCGCAACGCCAATCGTCAAGGCATATTTCGGCACTTTAGCCAGATCATTATCAAAGAAGCGCGAGTTGGCAATCAGTGTATCTTCGGTCAAGGTTTTAATCCGCGTTCTGGAACTCAGCGATGATCCCGGTTCGTTAAACGCAATATGACCATCACTGCCGACACCGCCCATAAACAGGTGAATTTTGCCGTAGGAACGAATTTTTTCTTCATATAAACGACATTCTACATCATGATCCGGTGTGTTACCGTTCAAAATATTGACATTTTCCGCCTGCACATCCACATGGTTGAAAAAATTCTGCCACATAAATGTGTGATAGCTTTGTTCGTGATCCTGTGGCAGCCCGACATATTCGTCCATATTGAACGTGACCACGTTTTTAAAACTCACTTTTCCTTGCTGATACAGTTTGATCAATTCTTTATAGGTTTGCAGCGGCGTACTCCCTGTCGGCAGCCCCAACACAAACGGCTTTTCTGCTGTCGGTTGAAATTCATTGATCTTTTTTACAATATAACTAGCTGCCCAACGGCTGACCTGTACAGCATTTTTCAATGGAATTAGTCTCATGTTGTTCTCCCTTACATCATCTATTAATTATCGCGATTAAATTAAACAGTCTATAAAACTGAATCAATTTAATCATTTTTTTTAATGAAAA
>NZ_VDHB01000153.1:0-5448 GCF_006227735.1 Testudinibacter sp. 'clade 2' | reverse complement strand
AAGATCAACAGACCCTATCCTCTTCACGACTATTCAATAACCAGCCTACGCAAAATACCTTAAATCACGAATGGAGCAAGGCATTTTTATTACGGTCTAGGGTTTGTTAACGCTACATAATATCGTTAAAAAACCGCACTTTTCTTCTGCCGTGCTTCGACAAAAGCCAAATACTCTTCTAAATGATCGATCGCCGCTTGGCAGCGTTGCTTTCGCTGTTCTAGCGTAGCAATTTTCTGCTGTCGCGCACTTTTTTCGCTTATTTCACAAGCGAGCAGTTGCGTGTATTGTTCAGCAATCAAATCATTAAAACGGGTCAAAAATTCATAATATTTTGCTAAACGTTGTGGTGGTGGCAAACGATGTACCTCGTGTGCTTGCTGATTACGCTCAGCCTCTTTACCAGATGCCTTTGTCTGATAAAAAGTGCGGTTGTCGCTGGTCAGCTCCTGCAAGACATGGTATTGCGCTGTTAGCTTTTCAGCATAGAATGCCGTCAGCGCTTGGTCTTGCTCGGTCTCACAAGCCTGTTGCACAATCTGCAAAGTGGTCAGCGCCTGCGCTAAACATTGCGCCAGCGTTTCATTGTCTGGTGAAAAAAGCCGCGGATCCAATTTTCGGTGCAGTGGCATATTCTTGTGTATCGACAGCGCCTGAAAATACGCTTCGATTTCGTTTAGCCGTGCTTGAATTGCAAGCCGTGACATTGGCACCTCTTTTTGTTCCTTGTCTATCATCTTATTGCGGATCTTAGCATTTTTCAGCCGATAGCGCGAAGCGATTGTTATCGGATTCTCCGCGCTCGACAAATGACCCGCAACACAAATACCACAGTTCTGCTGAAAAGTTGCACTGAGTACTTTCGCTCAGGTAAAATACCCACGCTTTATTTTGTTAAGGCATATCTTCATGGCAATAATGAAGCTACCTTTCTTTTTTATTTTCTTTTTACCCTAGGAACGACTTAACATAAGGAACGATGTCCATGACCACTTCATCTTCGCAGCAAACCCCACTGCTGGAAAAACGCTTTGCCCTTAGCGCACGCGGCAGCAATCTCCGTCAGGAAATTATTGCCGGACTCACCACATTTTTAGCTATGGTTTACTCCGTGATTGTAGTGCCCGGCATGCTGGGCGATGCCGGTTTTCCGCCAGAGTCAGTGTTTATCGCCACCTGTCTGGTTGCCGGATTGGGATCGATTTTAATCGGTTTCTGGGCGAATGCGCCAATGGCAATCGGCTGTGCGATCTCATTAACCGCCTTTACGGCTTACAGCTTGGTTATCGGACAGCAAGTCAGTATTCCGGTTGCCCTGGGTGCCGTCTTTTTAATGGGGGTGGTGTTCACCTTAATTTCCGTGACCGGAATCCGCACTTGGATTTTACGTAATCTGCCAAGCAGCATCGCGCACGGTGCCGGCATCGGTATCGGGTTGTTCTTATTACTGATTGCAGCCAATAATGTCGGCTTAGTGGTCGCCAACAACGCCGGTTTACCGGTGAAAATGGGCGATTTCAGCTCTTTTTCAGTGATCATGTCATTATTGGGGTTAGCCTTTATTCTTGGCTTAGAACGCCTACGGGTCAAAGGCGGCATTTTGCTGGTGATTGTGGCAATTACCTTAGTTGGCTTGATTGCAGATCCGAACGTGAAATTCAGCGGTGAAGTGTTAAAAGTGCCCAGTTTCGGCGACAACTCGTTAGCATTCGGTTTGGATATTATGGGTGCGCTGCAACCTGCTATTCTGCCGGTAGTGTTTGCCCTCGTGATGACTGCTATTTTTGATGCAACAGGCACGATTCGTGCGGTTGCCGGGCAAGCGAATTTGTTGGACAAAGACGGGCAAATCGTCAATGGCGGCAAAGCATTAACCTCAGACTCCGTTAGCAGCATCATGTCCGGTCTGTTCGGTACAGCACCGGCTGCAGTCTATATTGAATCCGCTGCCGGCACGGCTGCCGGAGGCAAAACCGGTATCACGGCGATTGTGGTCGGTGTACTATTTCTGTTTATGCTGTTTTTACAGCCGCTGGCCTTCTTGGTGCCCAGTTATGCCACCGCACCAGCCTTGATGTATGTCGGATTATTAATGCTGAGCAATGTCAGCAAACTGGATTTTGATGACTTCATCGGTGCCATGAGTGGCTTGATTTGTGCAGTATTTATTGTGCTGACCGCAAATATTGTGACGGGGATTATGTTGGGCTTCGCCTCTTTGGTGATCGGACGCTTGGTATCCGGCGAAATCAAAAAACTGAATATCGGCACGGTGATTATTGCGATTATTCTGGTTGGCTTCTATGCTGGCGGTTGGGCGATTAATTAAATTACCGAAAGCAAAACCGCACTTTGACCAGCTACCGTTAAATAAAGCGGAAAAAGTCAAAGTGCGGTTATTTAAACAAAAACTGGCTAGCCCACAACACTAGCCCAACAACAGACTGTCATCACTCAACTCTTCGCCACGGGTTTTCTCGAACATTTTTAGCAGATCCGGCACATCCATTTTGTCGCGCACGGCACCTTTCACGTCCAACACTACTTGACCTTGGTGCAACATCACAGTACGTTCGCCATGATCCAACGCTTGGCGCATTGAGTGAGTAACCATCATCACCGTCAGATTATTCTCTTTAACGATTCGATCCGTCAGTTCCATCACAAACGCCGCTGTTTTTGGATCCAGCGCCGCAGTGTGTTCGTCCAGCAGCAAAATATTCGACGGCTGCAATGACGCCATCAACAGGCTGACTGCCTGCCGCTGTCCACCGGAAAGCAACCCCATACGATCGGTTAAACGATCTTCCAACCCCAATTTCAACATGGCAAGCTTTTCCCGAAACAACTCACGCGCCGTTTTATTGCTGAAAAATGCCAAACCGCGTTTGCGCCCACGGTTATACGCCAATGCCATGTTTTCTTCGATGGTCAACCCCTCGCAAGTGCCGAGCATCGGATCTTGAAACACCCGAGCAACCGACGCGGCACGCTGCCAAGTGCCTTTGCGGGTGACATCTTTCCCGTTGAGATACACCCTGCCTGAATCCACTAAATAATCACCACAAATTGCATTCAGCAATGTGGATTTTCCCGCACCGTTACTGCCGATTACCGTGACAAATTCGCCTTCGGAAATATCCAACGACAGTCCGCGCAGCACTGGGTTTTCAATCGGCGTTCCGCGATTGAAGGTTATTCTTAAATCATCTAATTTCATCATATGCGTTACGACTTCTTGCTTGAAAATTGCTGTTTCATTTTACTTTTAAGCTGTGGTGCAATTAAAACCAGCACCACCAAAATTGCGGTGACTAGGTTCAAATCTTGTGCCCCAAAGCCGATTTCTCGCAAAGTATCACTGCTCAGTGCCACCGCAATAAAGAAACGATACAGAATCGAGCCGACAATCACCGCCAGCGTGATCACTAAAATACGCTTCGAGGGGATCAAGGTTTCGCCGATAATCACTGCAGCCAGTCCGATCACAATGGTGCCGACCCCAATCGACATATCTGCGCCGCCCTGTGTTTGTACATATAGCGATCCACCCAGCGCAATCAAGGCATTAGACAATGCCATGCCCAAGAAAATCATTTTTCCGGTTGCAATGCCCTGTGCTTTTGCCATCCGCAAATTAGCCCCGGTGGCACGCACCGCCAAACCCACTTCGGTGTTGAAAAACCAGTCAAGCAACACTTTAGCCACAATCACAAATCCCAATACAAACAAAGGCTGGATATACAACTGATTGCTGGCATCCGCATTAATAAAAGGTTCATAAATGGTGGGTTCGCCCAACAAGGATAGATTTGGCGAGCCCATCACGCGCAAATTAACCGAATACAGCGCAATCATCACTAAGATACTGGCAAGCAGCTGTAAAATTTTTAATGATACATGCAACCATGCGGTCACCAAACCCGCTAATCCCCCCGCAATTGCGGCGGCAAAAGTTGCGATCCATGGATCAACACCGTTGACAATGCAAACCGCACACACTGCACCGCCTAATGGAAAACTGCCGTCGGCGGTTAAATCCGGAAAGTCTAAAATACGAAATGAAATCAAGACGCCCAACGCCACCAAAGCGTAAATCAACCCAATTTCGAGCGCACCTAAAAAAAGTACCGAAGTCATAGTAATTGTTCTTTAAATAATCAATAAAAGAGTAAAAAACTGTAGCGCTATACTATCACAGCGCTACAGTATTCGGCTTGTTCTGATGAAATTAAAACTCACAACCGTCTAAAAAAGCACCGATTATTGGCCAACCACTTCTTTCGCTGATTCCACCAGTGTTTGCGGCACCGTAATCCCAAACGCTTTTGCGGATTTCAGATTTAGATAGAGATCTAGCTTATCCATGGTTTTGACCGGAATATCGCCAGCTTTCTTGCCATTTAAAATATCCACGATCATTTTGCCGGTTTCTTCACCCAAAATGTAATAGTTATTTGACAGTGCCGCAATCGCACCACGTGCGACAGTGCTGGTGTCGGAGGCGACCAACGGAATGCCGGAATCCAACGCCGCTTTGTACAGAGCCTCATAAGCTGAAACCACATTATTATCAGTCGAGGTATAAATCACATCGACTTTACCTTTCAAGCTGCGCGCGGCAATACCGATGTCGGTAGTGCGAGGTGCCGGCGCTTCAACCACCTCAAAGCCATTCACTTTCCCGGCTTCTTGTAATTGCTTTAATACCACCACCGAATTCACTTCACCGGTGCTATAGACATAACCTACTTTTTTCAAATTTGGGATCAACTGTTTGATCAAATCAATTTGCGGTTGAATCGGCAGTGTGTCCGAAGCACCGGTGACATTGGTGCCGGAAGCCCCCCAATCTTTCACCAATTTAGCCGCCACCGGGTCAGAAATCGCAGAGAAAACCACCGGAATATTACGCGTTGCCGCCACTACTGATTGCGCACTCGGTGTGCCGATTGCCAAAATGACATCTGGCTTATCGCCGACAAATTTACGTGCGATTTGTGCCGCAGTTGCGGTGTTACCCTGCGCGCTTTGAAAATCGACTTTTAAATTTTTGCCCTCTTCATAACCGGCTTTTTTCAATTCCGCCAATGCCCCTTCGCGCACCGCATCCAACGCCGGATGCTCAACAATTGCGGTAATCGCAACCTGTTTCAGCTCCGCTGCAACAGCGCCAGTACTGATCAAAACCGCACTTAGTGCTGCCCATAGGGTTGTGGTTATTTTTTTCATTGTTGCCGCTCCTTGTCGTATGCCGGAAAATAAGAAAGAATCTAGGGTCTGTTGATCTTTGTTTATATTTTGAGTTGTCGTTTAAAATGAGCACAATCTAGGCGTAAGCCGAAATCAATAGTGGGACTATTGATGAGGGTTACAACGACGAGTGTGCTCATTTTAAACACAATCCATAGGACTATGACTCTTTTTCGCCACTACGGCGTTAAAAGC
>NZ_VDHB01000152.1:0-36453 GCF_006227735.1 Testudinibacter sp. 'clade 2' | reverse complement strand
GATCAACAGACCCTATAACGAATTATATTTGCCCAAGTGCGGTTTCAGCCTGATTAGCGAAACCGCACTTTTGATTTTAGCGGTTGATAAACCAGTTCATTCCTACCAAAAATTCCGCTATAATCCGTCAGTTAATCTTCTCAACTTTTTCTCAATTTCGAGAATCGGGAATTCAATTTAATATCAGCAAGGAACACACACTATGATGCGGACACATTATTGCGGATCACTGAATCAAAGCAATGTCGGACAACAAGTTACATTAAGCGGTTGGATTCATCGTCGTCGAGATTTCGGAGCGATGATTTTTGTCGATCTGCGTGATCGTGAAGGCATTGTGCAAGTGTTTTTTGATCCAGCACAGCAAGAAGCGTTTGCAGCGGCGGCGACATTGCGCAATGAATTTTGCGTGCAGATTCAAGGGGAAGTGATTGCCCGCACCGAAAAAAACATCAATCCGGATATGGCGACCGGCGAAGTGGAGGTGCTGGCGAAAACGCTGAAAATCTACAACAGTGCCGCTGTGTTGCCGTTGGATTTCAATCAAAATAATACCGAAGAGCAGCGCTTAAAATACCGTTATCTCGATCTGCGCCGCCCAGAAATGGCACAACGGATTAAAACCCGTGCCAAAATCACCAGTTTTGTACGCCGCTTTATGGATGAACACGGCTTCTTGGATATCGAAACCCCGATGCTGACCAAAGCCACGCCGGAAGGCGCGCGCGATTACTTGGTGCCAAGTCGGGTGCATAAAGGCAAATTCTATGCGCTGCCACAATCGCCGCAGTTGTTCAAACAATTACTGATGATGTCCGGTTTCGATCGTTATTATCAAATCGTAAAATGTTTCCGCGATGAAGATTTGCGTGCCGATCGCCAACCTGAATTTACCCAAATCGATGTGGAAACTTCGTTTATGAGCGCGGAAGAAGTGCGTGAAAAAATGGAAGCATTGGTGCGCGGCTTATGGCAACAGATTATCGGTGTTGATTTGGGGCAGTTCCCGATCATGACTTATGCCGAAGCGATGCGCCGTTTTGGTTCGGACAAACCGGATTTGCGTAATCCGCTGGAGCTGGTTGATGTTGCCGATTTGTTGAAAGCGGTGGAATTTAAAGTGTTCAGCGGCCCGGCGAACGATGCGAAAGGGCGCGTAACCGCACTTCGTGTGCCAAGCGGGGCAACGTTGACCCGTAAACAGATTGATGAATACACCCAATTTGTCGGCATTTACGGTGCCAAAGGTTTGGCATGGCTGAAAGTAAACGATCTGTCCGCTGGTGTGGACGGTGTGCAAAGCCCGATTGCCAAGTTTTTGTCAGCCGAGGTGCTAAGTGCGGTGTTGACACGCACTCAGGCGCAAAACGGCGATATTATTTTCTTTGGTTCGGATAAGTACAATATCGTGACCGATTCGATGGGGGCATTGCGTCTGAAAGTCGGCAAAGATTTAGCGTTGACCCAATTAGATCAATGGAAACCGCTGTGGGTAATCGATTTTCCAATGTTCGAACGTGACGAAGAAGGTCACTTGGCGGCAATGCATCACCCGTTCACTTCACCGAAAGATTTCAGTCCGGCAGAACTGGCACAAGATCCGACCAGTGCAGTCGCCAATGCCTATGATATGGTGATCAATGGTTACGAAGTCGGTGGCGGTTCAGTGCGGATTTTCGATCAAAAAATGCAACAAACCGTGTTCAGCATTTTGGGCATTAACGAACAAGAGCAACAAGAGAAATTCGGTTTCTTACTCGATGCGCTGAAATTCGGCACCCCGCCACACGCCGGCTTGGCGTTTGGTTTGGATCGCCTCACCATGCTGTTGACCGGAACCGACAATATCCGTGATGTGATCGCCTTCCCGAAAACCACTGCCGCAGCCTGTTTGCTGACCGACGCACCGAGTATTGCCAACGAGCAAGCGTTGAATGAGCTTGCTTTAACGGTCGCAAAAGCGAAAGAGTAAATGCCAGGATTTAAACGCCCGGAATCGGTGTTGGTGGTGATTTACGCCACTGACACCGAACGTGTTCTGATGTTGCAGCGTAACGACGATTCGGACTTTTGGCAGTCGGTGTCAGGCAGTTTGGAACAAGGTGAAACCGCACTTTGCGCCGCAAAACGTGAAGTGGCGGAAGAAACGGGGTTAAGTGCGGTTGGTTTAGTTGATTGTCAGTGTTCTGTGGATTTTGAAATTTTTCCGCAATTTAGGCATAAATACGCACCCAATATAACCCATTGCCACGAGCACTGGTTTTTATTGCCATTAGCTGATGAGTGCGAAGTGCGGTTGAGCGAGCATTCGGCGTATTGCTGGGTGACGGCAGAGCAGGCAGTGACAATGACGAAGTCGTGGAACAATGCGGCGGCGATTGAGCAGTTTTTATTAAAATAATCAGTCATTAAAAATACATAGAAAGAGGAAATTGAATATGGCAGGGCATAGTAAATGGGCGAATATTAAACATCGTAAAGCGGCGCAAGATGCGCAGCGCGGTAAAATTTTTACTAAACTGATTCGGGAATTGGTGACGGCAGCCAAAATCGGCGGCGGTGATGCGGCAGCAAACCCGCGTTTGCGTGCGGCGGTGGATAAAGCCTTAGCCAGTAATATGACCCGTGATACCATTAACCGTGCGATTGAACGTGGCGTGGGCGGTGGCGATGATACCAATATGGAAACCCGTGTGTACGAAGGCTATGGTCCGGGCGGCACGGCGGTGATGGTGGAGTGTTTGAGCGACAATGCCAACCGTACCATTTCGCAAGTACGCCCGAGTTTCACCAAGTGCGGTGGCAACTTAGGCACGGAAGGCTCGGTCGGTTATCTGTTCACCAAAAAAGGTTTGATTTTAATTGCGCAAGGCGATGAAGATGCGCTGATGGAAGCGGCAATCGAAGCTGGTGCTGACGATGTGCAACCACAAGATGACGGTAGTTTTGAAATCTATACCGCTTGGGAAGAGTTGGGCACGGTGCGTGACGGCATTGAAGCGGCAGGTTTTAAAATTGAGAGTGCCGAAGTGTCGATGATTCCGTCCACTACGGTGGATTTGGATGCCGAAGCCGCGCCCAAATTGCTACGCTTGATTGATATGCTGGAAGAGTGTGACGACGTGCAGAACGTATATCACAACGGCGATATCAGCGACGAAGTAGCGGCGTTGTTGTAATCTTTAGTGTAGGGTGGGTCTTGACCCACCTTTTTTATTGCAAATTTTTGATAAACAGTTATGGCAATCATTTTAGGCATTGACCCCGGCTCGCGTGTCACCGGATACGGTGTGATTCGACAGAATGGGCGCAAGTTGGAATATCTGGGTAGCGGGGCGATTCGTACCGCCGTTGAGGATTTGCCGACCCGCTTGAAGCGGATTTATGCCGGTGTCAGTGAAATTATCACCCAGTTTCAGCCGCAGATGTTTGCGATTGAACAGGTGTTTATGGCAAAAAATCCCGATTCCGCCTTGAAATTGGGGCAAGCACGTGGTGTAGCGATTGTTTGTGCCACTAATTTTGATCTGCCGGTATTTGAATATGCGGCGCGATTGGTCAAACAAACCGTGGTCGGCAGCGGTTCGGCGGATAAAGTCCAAGTGCAGCATATGGTGACCCGCATTCTGAATTTATCAGCTGAACCACAGGCGGACGCTGCCGATGCACTGGCGATTGCCATTACTCATGCACACAGCTTGCAGCACTCTCTTCAAATTGGTAAAACCGTCAATACCGCACTTAACATGGAAAAGAGCGGTCTGGTTCTCAAAGCGCGTTACAGTCGAGGGCGCTTTCGTTTAAAAGCAGAAAAATAACTGGTTATTTATACAGTTTTATTTTATGCTATGCCACATTATACGGATTAAAGAGAAATCATCATGATCGGACGCTTACATGGCACGTTGTTAGAAAAACAACCACCGGAAATTTTACTGGACGTGCAGGGGGTCGGCTATGAGCTGCTGCTGCCAATGACCAGTTTTTATCACCTGCCGGAAGTCAATCAAACCGTAACGTTGTTCACGCATCTGGTGGTGCGTGAAGATGCGCATCTGCTGTTTGGCTTTGCCACTAAGCAAGACCGCACTTTGTTCCGGGAATTGATTAAAACCAATGGCGTCGGACCGAAACTGGCGCTGGCAATTCTCTCGGCGATGTCGGTTGATGAGTTTGCATTTGCGATCGAGCGGGAAGAGTTGTCTAAACTGGTGAAAATTCCCGGGGTCGGTAAAAAAACCGCTGAACGGTTATTGGTGGAATTAAAAGGCAAATTTGCCAATATGCCGAAGGCTGATTTCTTTGTTAAAATGCCGAACGGTAGCCATCATGAATTGGATTTAAGTACACCGAATTATGAAGATGATGCGGTAGCGGCACTGGTGGCGTTAGGTTATAAAGCCTTGGATGCAGAAAAAATGGTGAAACGGGTTGCCAAACCGGAACTGACAAGCGAACAACTGATTCGTGAAGCGTTAAAAGCGGCGCTATAAAACAGAAGAGAAAAGAGCGGTATGATTGAAGCAGATCGAATTATCAGTGCGGTAGAAATCGGTGAAGAAGATGTTCTTGATCGTGCCATTCGCCCTAAATTATTGCAAGATTATGTCGGGCAGAATGCGGTGCGTGAGCAGATGGATATCTTTATCCGAGCGGCAAAGCTGCGCAAAGATGCGCTGGATCACCTGCTGATTTTTGGTCCGCCGGGATTGGGAAAAACCACGCTTGCCAATATTATTGCCAACGAAATGGGGGTGAATATCCGCACGACCTCAGGGCCAGTGTTGGAAAAAGCCGGGGATTTGGCGGCGATGCTGACTAATCTGGAAGCGCATGATGTGCTGTTTATTGATGAAATTCACCGACTTTCACCCGCAATTGAAGAAGTGTTGTATCCGGCAATGGAAGATTACCAACTGGATATTATGATCGGCGAAGGGCCGGCGGCACGCTCGATTAAACTGGATTTACCACCGTTTACCCTTGTCGGTGCAACGACACGCGCCGGTTCATTGACTTCGCCGCTGCGTGATCGTTTCGGGATCGTACAACGTTTGGAGTTTTATTCGGTGGAAGATTTGACCTCGATCGTGACGCGCAGCGCCAATTGTTTAAATTTGCGGATTGAAGAGGGCGCTGCTCTGGAAGTGGCTCGTCGTTCACGCGGTACACCGCGTATTGCCAACCGTTTACTGCGTCGGGTGCGTGATTATGCCGATGTAAAAAACAGTGGTTTGATTAGTATTGGAATTGCTTGCTCGGCACTGAAGATGCTGGATATTGATGCCAAGGGTTTTGATTATATGGATCGCAAACTGTTAAGTGCGGTGGTGGAGCGCTTTGACGGCGGTCCGGTCGGTTTAGACAGCTTGGCGGCGGCTATCGGTGAAGAACGCGAAACAATTGAAGATGTATTAGAACCGTATTTGATTCAGCAGGGGTATTTACAGCGTACGCCACGTGGACGGATCGCAACCTCAAAAACTTATCTACATTTGGGCTTGGATTCCCGTATTTAGTGAGTAAATAAGTTTTTATAAGAGAATGAGTGGTTAAGGTTGAACTTGTTGATTCTTGATGTTGTTCAGTGCAACCAAGCCTTTGTCACAGCTTTTGATCTGTACTTCACGTTCTAAAGCTAAGATTTGTTTTTTACTTTGTGAGAGTTTGTTTTTGATATTGGCGAACTGGGTGTGAGTGCCCGGTTGTTTTTCCGCTTCTTTGATCAGTTGCTCGGTTTCGGTAAAGAGTTGGTTACATTGCTGCGGGATACTGCTTGTTATGGGGGTACTGGTAGAGGTATTGGCTGAGGCAGCACCGATGAATAATGCCAGGGCAGCAGAAGCAACAATTTTTTTTAACATTTCCTTTTCCTTCGATGAAAAATACAAAACAACGAGACAACATTGGCGCTATCGATACATTTATCAGCCTTGATAATTTTGCCTGCGAAAAATCTTTCCACAAAATAGCAAAAGAATAAAACGATGTCTATAAAAGCAACGAAAATATTTGTTTTATGTGTAGAATGTCCGACTAAATTTATAGGGTATGTGTATAAAAAATAGCAATATTTTCAATAAATTGATTTAAATCAAAATGGGGTAGTTCGTGAATGGAGTAATTTTTTGAGATATGTTCAAAAATGTGACGGGAATATTAATTTTTCTGTTTTTAATACTCGCATTACAGAGTATTATAGGCAGGCATAAATTTAGCTTATTTAAAGATTTATCTAGATTGTGTCAATTTGGCTGGTTTGGATAAGTGTTTTGAGTAAGTTAACTTTATTAACATCAGGAATATTTGTCGGATGTTTGGGGTGATTACGAATGTAATCAATGTCAGAGAAACTTGTAGTATATACAAGGAGTTGAGATGTTAGATATTGTTGAACTCTCGAGATTGCAGTTTGCGTTAACTGCGCTATATCACTTTTTGTTTGTACCACTTACTTTAGGCCTTTCCTTTATTCTGGTGATAATGGAAACCTTGTACGTGGTTACCGGCAAAGAAGTGTATAAAGATATGACCAAATTTTGGGGTAAATTATTTGGTATCAATTTCGCCTTAGGGGTAACAACCGGGATAACAATGGAATTCCAGTTCGGTACCAACTGGTCGTACTATTCACATTACGTAGGCGATATCTTCGGTGCGCCTTTGGCTATTGAAGCGTTATTGGCTTTCTTTATGGAATCGACTTTTGTCGGCTTGTTCTTCTTCGGATGGGACAGATTGTCAAAAGGCAAACATTTGATGGCGACTTATTTGGTTGCATTCGGCTCCAATTTGTCGGCGATGTGGATTCTGGTAGCAAACGGTTGGATGCAAAATCCGATTGGATCTGAATTTAATTTTGAAACCATGCGAATGGAAATGACCAGCTTCTTGGATTTGTGGTTGAATCCGGTGGCACAAAGTAAATTCTTGCATACCTTGTCTGCGGGTTATGTTTGCGGCGCTATTTTTGTATTGTCCATCAGTTCTTACTACCTGTTAAAAGGTCGTGATATTGGCTTTGCAAAACGCTCTTTCTCCGTTGCTGCGTCTTTCGGCATTATTGCTATTTTCTCCGTCTTGCTGATGGGGGATGAATCCGGTTATGAAATTGGACAAGCACAGCCGGTGAAATTAGCTGCGATGGAAGGGGAATGGCATACTTCACCTGCGCCTGCCGATTGGAATATGGTGATTATCCCTAACGAAGCGGAAATGAAAAATGACTTTGCAATCCAAATTCCATATGCTGCGGGGATTATTGCAACGCGTTCTTTAACCAAAGAAATTACCGGTTTAACCGAGCTGAAAGCTATTAATGAAAAGCGTGTTCGTAATGGTATTATGGCCTATGATTTATTGCAGAAATTGCGTAGTGGTAGTGCCAGTGAAGCTGATAAAGAGTTGTTTAAAGTTTACCAAAAAGATCTGGGATTTGGCTTATTGTTAAAACCATATACTGAAAATGTGGTCGATGCAACAGAAGCGCAAATTCAGCAGGCTGCTGCGGATACGATACCTAAAGTAGGACCAACATTCTGGTCATTCCGTGTCATGATGCTGACCGGTGGCTTAATGTTACTGTTATTGATTGGTGCATTTGCTCAAACTGCACGCAAAACAATCGGTTCTAAACCTTGGTTCTCAAAAGCACTCCTGTTTGCTTTACCGTTGCCATGGATTGCAATTGAAAGTGGCTGGTTCTTGGCGGAATATGGTCGTCAACCTTGGGCAATTTATGAAATGTTGCCGGTCGGCGTGGCAAATTCTGCTTTGACAACCGGTGATCTATGGTTCTCAATCATTTTAATCTGTGCGTTATACACGATTTTCTTGATTGCAGAAATGTATCTGATGTTCAAATATGGACGTTTGGGACCAAGTTCATTGAAAACCGGTCGCTACCATTTTGAACAAACAGCAAGATAATCAGGAGCCTAATCATGATTGACTACGAAATTCTACGCTTTATTTGGTGGCTGCTTGTGGGCGTTTTGCTCCTGGGTTTTGCAGTGACCGATGGTTTTGACATGGGGGTTTTGACCCTATTGCCTTTCGCTGGTAAGAAAGAAGTTGAGAAACGAATTATGATCAACTCGATTGCACCACATTGGGACGGCAACCAAGTCTGGCTATTGACCGCTGGTGGAGCAATGTTTGCTGCTTGGCCGATTGTTTATGCGACATCTTTCTCCGGCTTCTACATTGCCATGATTCTGGTGTTAGCTGCACTTTTCTTCAGACCGGTTGGTTTGGAATATCGTGCGAAAATTGATAATCCAAAATGGCGTACAGCCTGGGACTGGGGATTATTCCTTGGTGGCTTTGTACCGTCATTGGTATTCGGTGTGGCATTCGGTAACTTATTACAAGGTGTTCCATTTGAATTTAACGATATTTTACAAGTTAAATATACCGGTTCATTCTTCGGTTTGCTGAACCCATTTGCTTTGCTGTGTGGTTTAATCAGCTTGTCTATGCTGACAACCCAAGGTGCAGCATGGTTACAAATGAAAACCACTGCCGAATTACGTGATCGCGCACGCATGATCACTCAAGTCGGGGCGTTTGCAACCGTTATCACTTTTGTGTTGGCTGGGGTATGGTTGTTATTTAAAGATGGTTATATTGTAACCAGCGTCATTGATAAGAGTGGCCCTTCAACGCCGTTGGGAAAAGAGGTTATCTTGGAAACCGGTGCATGGTTTAACAACTACAGAGAAATGCCGATTCTTTGGGCACTGCCTATTCTTGCGGTTGTTTCTGGTTTATTGAATATTGTGTTTTCTAAAGCGAACCGCTCTGGATTTGCATTCCTGTTTTCATCATTGACGATGGCAGGTATTATCTTTACCTGTGGTGTTGCAATGTTCCCATTCATTATGCCGTCAATTACTCATCCGAATACCAGTTTGCTGATGTGGGATTCTACATCTAGCCACCTGACATTAATGCTGATGTTTGTGCTGGCATTAGTTTTCGTGGTGATTTTGCTGGCTTATACAATTTGGGCATACGCAAAAATGTTTGGTCGCTTGGATAGCAACTTTATCGAAGAAAACAAAAACTCACTATACTAATACAAGTAAAGTAGTACAAGTAAAGAGGAATTATTATGTTTTATATAGCTTGGGTGTTAGGCGTTTTATTAGCGGTTTTCTTCGCGGCTATCGTTACGATCAGTATTGAAAAAACCGGTAAATTTGATGAGTAACTATGATTGATCGACTCTATCAATTGGTAAACAAGGGCTCTTATAGAGCCCTTTCACTTATCCTTGCCATTGTCTTAATGGGGTCTATTTTCCTGAATGCCAAAAAATTTGCGCTGGAATTAGGTGGTCCTTCGCCGCTGTTCACACTGTTTTTGATTTGGGGAACCTCTACATTATGGATTCATGGCATGGGGTTAGAAATTAGAAAAGATCGTTGGAAGGCAGTATTTAACCCTCTTATTGGCTATTGCGCAGCAATAGGCGGGCTGTTTTACATCTATTTTATCTAAAATTACAGCTCAAGTGCGGCTTTAAAACCGCACTTCCATTCTTGATTATCATCATATTTTTACTTGTAACAACAAAGTGCGGTATGTTTGTTGTATAGTTGGGTAACATTCATCAACAGACCCTAAGCAAAGCGTCAATATGTTTTATGTGATTAAAAATATAATTTGTGATCCAGCTCCCAATCACTAGACAAATATCAAACAATTCTTGATAATAGCAACTTCGAAAATTGGGAGGATAATAGCGATGCAGCAGATGCCAATCAGAGTTTACTACGAAGATACGGATGCCGGCGGAGTAGTTTATCATGCGCGTTATCTTCATTTTTTTGAAAGAGCCAGAACGGAGTTTTTGCGAGAACTAGGTTTCGAGCAGCAAAAATTATTGGCTGATTTTCATTTAGCGTTTGTAGTACGCAAGATGCAGATTGATTACCGAACAGCGGCAAAATTGGATGATGCTTTAGTGGTGGAAACTCAAATCCGACAGCTTAAGCAGGCAAGTATTGTTTTTGAACAGAAATTATTAAGGGAAGATGAATTATTGTCGGAGGCAACTGTCTTAGTTGCAACGGTAGATTTATCGAAAATGAAACCGATACCGATACCTGAGGAAATCAGGGCGGTGTTGGCAGCAGAGTAAATATTGTAGAACTGACTAATCGGGGTTATTGATGTCAACAGAGTTAAATTTCCTGGCACTTTTTTTAGATGCAAGTGTGATCGTACAGATTGTAATCGCAATCTTGATCCTTTTTTCTATTATGTCATGGGCTATTATTATTCAGCGCAGCGGTATTTTGCGCCAAGCGTTAAAATCTTCTGCCAGCTTTGAAGATCGTTTCTGGTCAGGTGAAGATTTAAATAAACTGTATGAAGGCATGGATAATCGCCGTGACGGCTTAAGTGGCAGCGAACAAATTTTTTATGTTGGTTTCAAAGAGTTTTTGCGTTTGCAACAAACCGCGTCAAGCACGCCGGAATCGATTATTCAAGGAACGAGCCGGGCAATGAATCTGACCTTGAACCGTGAAATCGAAGACGTGGAAAATCGGATTCCGTTTTTGGCAACTGTTGCGTCGATCAGCCCATATATCGGGTTATTCGGTACAGTATGGGGAATTATGCATGCATTTATGGCACTGAGTAATGTGAAACAAGCGACCTTGCAAATGGTTGCGCCGGGGATCGCAGAAGCGTTGATTGCCACTGCAATTGGTTTGTTTGCTGCAATTCCGGCAGTAATGGCGTATAACCGTTTAAGTTTGCGTGTCAGCAAATTGGAACAGAACTATGCCAACTTTATCGATGAATTCACGACAATTTTACATCGTCAAGCTTTTGCTAAAAAAAGCGTTAATTAATTTCCGCACAGCGTATCGTAAAGTATAAGAGGATAGTATGTCATACAGACGCAAACGTCGTGATATGAAGTCGGAAATTAATATTGTTCCGTTTCTGGATGTGTTATTGGTGTTACTGTTGATTTTTATGGCGACAGCGCCAATTATCAGCCAGAGTGTGCAGGTTGAATTGCCGGATTCGGTGGACAGTCAGTCGGTTTCCAATGAAGATAAAACACCCATTATTTTAGAAGTTGCGGGTGTCGGCAGCTACACGTTGGCGATCAACGGTGAACGACATGAGAATTTAACCGAGCAGATGGTGACCGAAATGGCAAAACAAGAGTTTGATAAAGATAACAACAGCTTGTTTTTAGTTGGTGGTGCAAAAGAAGCACCTTATGAAGAGGTGATCAAAGCTTTGAATTTGTTGCATCTTGCCGGTATTAAATCCGTCGGCTTAATGACCAACCCTTTATAATAGAATAATCAAGGGATCAACGGTGCAGACTGAGAAAAAACAGAAATTAAATCGTGCAGTTTTGATTTCAACTATCCTGCATGGACTGCTGTTCGGAATCCTGATTTTAGGATCCTTATGGTATAAATATATGCCGGCTGCCGGTGGTGGCGAAGGTGAAGGCGAGGTTATGGGCGCGGTGATGGTAGATACCGGATCGGCCGCGCAAGAGTGGGGACGAATTCAACAGCAACAAAAAGGAGATGTTGAAAAAGCCAAACGTGAAGAGTTGGAGCAGCGTGCCCAAGAGCAAGAGAAAAAACAGCAGGAGCAGCAGCGCCTGTTACAAGAACAGCAACGACAAGAACAGCAACGACAAGAGCAGCAGCGACAAGAGCAGCAGGCAAAAGCTGAGCAAGCTAAACAAGAACAAGCGAAGCAAGAACAGTTAAAACAAGAGCAGGCAAAGCAAGAAGAGATTGCTCGCCAACAGCGTATAGCCAAAGAGGCTGAAGCCAAACGCATTGCAGAACAGGCAAAACTGAAAGCAGATGCGGAAGCAAAACGTTTAGAGGCTGCGGCTAAAATAAAGGCAGAGCAAGAAGCGCAGGCAGAAGCAGCTAAGGCAAAAGCAAGTGCGGAAGCGAAGGCACAAGCAGAAGCCAAGGCACAAGCAGAGGCGGACGCTAAAGCCAAAGCACAGCAAAAAGCACAAGAAGACGCTAAAATAAAAGCCGCAGCAGAAGCCAAGGCAAAAGCGGATGCGGAAGCCAAAAGCAAAGCAGAAGCTGCCGCAAAAGCCAAGGCAGAAGCTGCCGCAAAAGCTAAAGCAGAGGCTGCTGCTAAAGCGAAAGCGGATGCTGCAGCGAAAGCGGCAGCAGAAAAAGCGTCACAGCAAGCGGCATTAGATGATTTTATGAACAGTGGAACCATCGGTGGCGGTTCAAGTCGTAGCGGTGGCAACCAAAACCAAGGCGGAACAACAGGTAGCGGCGCCGGCAGGGTAAGTGGAGCTGATGGGGCGCGTGTCGGTGATGAATATGCCGGTTTGATCAAACGTGCGATCAACCGCAATTTTAGAGGTGATAGAGCAGCTTTGTTAGGTAAAGTATGCAATATCAAAATTTCACTGGCAAGAGATGGAACGATTTTGGATTATCAGAAAGTTTCCGGTACAGATGATATTTGTGTTCCGGCATTAAGAGCGGTTGCGGCAACCAAAAAAGTGCCACCGCCTCCTTCTGATGCAGTGTATGATAAGTATAAAAATCCATTGATTGCATTTGATTTAAAATAAACGTGATTAACGACCTTGATAGGGGATTTAAATGAAATATATGACTCGAATAGTGAGCTTTTTTGCTGTTGTGTTGTTGTTACTCAGCCACACCGTTCGTGCCGAAGAAGTACGAATAGTGATTGATGAAGCGGTGGAAGGGGCGCAACCTATAGCTGTGGTCCCATTCAAATGGAATGGTCCAGGTTCAGCACCGGCGGATATTGCAGACATTATTGCGGCAGATCTCAGATATAGCGGCAAATTTAACCCGATTCCGGTGAGCAGAATGCCACAAACTCCATCTGCAGCGTCAGAGGTTAATCCGCAAGCTTGGGCTGCGCTGGGTATCAGCGAAGTCGTAGTTGGGCAGATCACCCCGACAGGTGCGGGTTATAATATTGCCTATCAGCTAGTAGATACCATTGGTAATGGCGGTGTAGGGTCGGTTTTGCAGCAAAACAGCTATACGATCCCGAATAACAAGCAGTTACGTTATGGTGCGCATACTGTGAGTGATGAAGTTTTTGAAAAACTGACCACTATTCGTGGTGCGTTCAGAACCCGTATTGCTTATGTAGTACAACGCAATGGTGGATCTACCCCTTATGAGCTGCAAGTTTCAGATTATGACGGTTTTAATCAATTTGTGGTTAACCGCAGCTCGCAGCCGATAATGTCTCCAAGCTGGTCAGCCGATGGTAAACAATTGGCATATGTTAGTTTTGAGAATAAAAAATCACAATTAGTGGTACAAGATTTAGGCTCCGGCTCACGCAGAGTGGTTTCCTCCAGTCCGCGACATAATGGCGCACCGGCATTTTCGCCGGACGGATCGCGCTTGGCATTTGCCTCTTCGCGTGATGGACAATTGAATATTTATGTGATGAATTTGGCTTCGGGTCAAACCAGTCAATTAACCAGCGGTGCAGGTAATAATACCGAGCCTAGTTGGTCGCCGGACGGACAATCGATTGTCTTTACCTCCGACCGTGGCGGTAGTCCGCAGGTTTATATGATGAGTGCTTATGGTGGCGGTGCCAGTTATGTCGGTGCCGGCGGCAGAAGTTACAGTGGTCAGATTACTTCTGACGGCAAATATCTGATTATGATTTCGGCTGATCATATCGTTAAAAAAGATTTGGCAACAGGAAGCGTAGAGGTTTTGGGTTCGACGTTCTTGGACGAAAGTCCGAGTGTATCCCCTAACGGAACCATGATCATTTATAGCTCTACACAAGGGCTGGGGAAAGTGTTACAATTAGTGTCCGCTGACGGACGCTTTAAAGCAAGGTTACCAGGTGCAGGCGGGCAAATTAAGTTCCCGGCTTGGTCGCCATTTCTAACTAAAAAGTAGTATCTTATAAACTAAGGAGTAATAAAATGAAAAAACTTGCAAAAGTTTTGATGGTAGCTGCACCTGCATTCGTATTAGCTGCATGTAGCAGCTCTTCCGATGACTCTGCTGCGAAAGGTCAATTATTCGGTAACTATACCGCTGAAGATTTACAACAGCGTTATAACACTGTGTATTTCGGCTTTGATCAATACAGCATTGAAGGCCAATACCAACAACTTTTAGATGCACATTCTCTATACTTGACTGCTACTCCAGCAAGCAAAGTATTAGTAGAAGGTAATACCGATGAGCGTGGTACTCCAGAGTACAACATTGCATTGGGTCAACGTCGTGCAGACGCAGTAGTAAATTACCTGACTGGTAAAGGCGTGTCTGGTTCACAACTTTCTACCGTTTCTTACGGTGAAGAAAAACCAGCTGTTTTAGGTCATACTGAAGCAGATTACGCTAAAAACCGTCGTGCAGTGTTAGCATACTAATTTATCAGTATTGCAATAAACTGAAAGATAGGACAACCCTGATATTTTTATCAGGGTTTTTTTATTTTGCTGCTATAGCTTAAATTATAAACAAAGATCAACAGACCTTATTGTGTGGGGCATCAGCGAAATTAAAAGCAAGATTGACGATATTGTAGATAAATCAGGCAGCCGGAAAAAAAATCAAAATTTTTGATTGATAACTTTCGCAAAATGAGTATTATAGTGCCTCGTTACAAACGAGGGGTCGTTAGCTCAGTCGGTAGAGCAGCGGACTTTTAATCCGTTGGTCGAAGGTTCGAATCCTTCACGACCCACCACTCGACTTGTGACCACCACTTAATGTGGGTCGTTAGCTCAGTCGGTAGAGCAGCGGACTTTTAATCCGTTGGTCGAAGGTTCGAATCCTTCACGACCCACCACTAAATTGCAATCTCCCAAGCGGGTCGTTAGCTCAGTCGGTAGAGCAGCGGACTTTTAATCCGTTGGTCGAAGGTTCGAATCCTTCACGACCCACCACTTAAATTGCAATCCCCCAAATGGGTCGTTAGCTCAGTCGGTAGAGCAGCGGACTTTTAATCCGTTGGTCGAAGGTTCGAATCCTTCACGACCCACCACTTCATTTTTATATTGTTTCTTCTATAAGCTATTTTATTTGCTAATTTTGCTTAACATTGTGATATAGCTCATTATTTTTTATCATTCAAGTGATTAAGGCAATAAATAGGCATATAATGGCTGACGATTATTTTTTGCAAAAGGACAGTCCGAATGTTCGCCATCACCGAAGCCTATAAGAGCGGCCTATTTTCTCGAAAACATTGGTTAAATAATATTATCGCCGGCGTGATTGTCGGTATTGTTGCGTTGCCATTGGCAATGGCGTTTGCGATTGCCTCCGGTGCGAAGCCGGAACAAGGGATTTATACCTCGATTATTGCCGGGTTTTGTACTACCGTTTTTGGTGGCAGTCGCTTACAGATCAGTGGACCGACCGGTGCTTTCATCGTGGTGCTTGCCGGTATTACTGCGCAGTATGGGATTGAGGGATTGCAAATTGCGACCTTGATGGCGGGGGTTATTTTATTGGCTTTCGGGCTTAGTAAAATGGGCGCCATCATCAAATATATTCCTGCGCCGGTGATTGTCGGATTTACAGCCGGGATTGCAGTGATTATTTGGATCGGACAATGGAAGGATTTTTTTGGTTTACCGGCTGTCGAGGGTGTCCATTTTCATGAAAAATTGTGGAATTTGTTGCAAGTGCTGCCACAATTTCATCCGACAACCGCACTTTTAGCTATTTTGGCGTTATTTGTCGTTTTATACAGTTCCCACATCCCCGGCTTGAAGCGCATTCCAGGTCCCTTGATTGCATTATTATTGATCAGTATTGTCCAGTTTATCTTTCAATTTGACGGTGTCAGAACCATTGGCACCGCTTTTGGCGGTATTCCACAGGGGCTACCTGAATTTAAACTGCCGAGTGTGAGCTGGACCAAGATCATCGAATTAATTGGTCCAGCATTTACCATCGCAATGTTAGGCGCAATTGAATCGCTGTTATCGGCGGTGGTCGCTGATGGTATGGCGGGTACGCGGCATAACTCCAATCAAGAGCTGGTCGGGCAGGGTATCGCCAATATTGCTGCACCGCTGTTTGGCGGATTTGCTGCCACCGGCGCAATCGCACGTACCGCTACCAATATCCGTAACGGTGCAACCAGTCCGCTTGCCGGCATTGTCCATTGTCTGACGTTAGTGGTGATTTTATTGGTATTGGCGCCTTTGGCAGTGCATATTCCGTTGGCGGTGCTGTCTGCCATTCTGTTTGTGGTGGCTTGGAATATGAGCGAAGCCAAGCGTTTTATTAAAATGATCAAGCGTGCGCCGAAAAGCGATGTCGCGATTTTGCTGATTACCTTTGGTTTAACCGTGTTTGCCGATTTAGTGGTAGCGGTGAATATCGGTGTGATTCTTGCCACGCTGCTATTTTTGCGGCGCATGGCAGGCAGCGTTGAAGTCAAGCGGGTATCACAAGCCGATCTATTGGCGCACACCGGCGAAGAGGCGTTGCCGGAAGAGTTGTTGGTTTTCACCGTGGACGGGCCTTTTTTCTTTGGGGCGGTCGAAAATTTTGATCGAGCTTTAGCAGACAGTCAGACCTATCCGAAATATTTGATTATCCGCCTAAAATGGGTGCCGTTTATTGATATGACCGGCATTCAGAGTTTAGAGAATGTGATTTGTAATTTACAGCGACAAGGGGTCAACGTAATGCTATCCGGTGCAAATTACAGTGTTACGCAAAAGCTGCGTCGTGGTGGGATTATCCAACTGATTGGCGAGCATAATATGTTTAAACTGTTTGACGATGCCTTGCGCACTGCACAAAGCGAGCTAAAACAGCTTGAGGATAGTCAGCAATAAATAGCCAAGTGCGGTTTTGACCGCACTTAGCCAGCTCAAATATTATAAATTCATATTCTGGAACAGATTCAAATTATCCGGAATCAAAAATACGGTTTCGCCCAGTTGGTATTGCTGTTGTTGGAATTGGGCTTGGGTCAGCAGCACTTCAATCGGCTGTTGGCTTTGGTTGCTGTGAATCTCCACCCGGGTTAAAAAACCGATATTGTAGATGTGGCTGATTTCGCCTTTTGCCAACGCATTTTTGCTGTGGCGCGATAACGTCAACTCATACGGGCGTACATAAGCAGTGGTTGAGCCGTGGTTGTGGTTTGGTTTGCCGTTGGCTTTTATTTGATGGATAAACTCGCCGATAATTAACTGATCTTGTTCTAAATGTCCATGAAACACATTGGTATCACCGACAAATTCGGTCACAAATTCGGTTTGCGGTGCATAGTAAATATTCCGTGGCAGATCCACTTGTTCGACTCTGCCTTGATTCATCACCACCACTCGATCCGAGACTTCTAACGCTTCTTCTTGATCGTGGGTAACAAAAACGGTGGTAATATTCAATTCGTGTTGCAGCGTGCGCAGCCAGCGGCGCAAGGTTTTGCGCACTTGGGCGTCTAACGCCCCGAAGGGTTCATCCAGCAGCAGTACTTCAGGCTTCACAGCCAAGGCACGAGCCAATGCAACCCGTTGTCGTTGTCCGCCGGAGAGTTGATCAGGATACGACTGTGCCAAATGTTCCAATTTCACCAAGTGTAGCAGCTTGAACACCCGATCTGCAATCTCGGCTTTACTTGGACGCACACGGCGTGGCTGTACTTGTAAACCAAATGCCACATTATCAAAAATCGTCATCTGGCGAAACAGCGCATAGTGTTGAAACACAAACCCGACTTTGCGTTGTGCTGCACTCAGTTCGGTGACTTCACGATTGGCAAACCAAATCTTGCCCGAATCGGCAAAATCCAAACCGGCGATAATTCGCAATAATGACGTTTTGCCGCAGCCGCTTGGGCCAAGCAATGCCGTCAACTCGCCGACATTGAGTTCCAGATTAATATTCTTTAAGGCAGCGAAATCGCCAAAATGTTTATTTAAATTTTGAATCGTCACAGACATATTTTTTCCTTAAACCGCACTTTCAATCGCCGTGTCAGGCAGATAATCGCTTAATCTGGTGTGTTGCCGGCGTTTTCTTCGTTGCAGATAGGCCACTACATTTTGTAATAACAGGGTCAGAATCGCGAGCAATGCCAACAAACTGGCGCAGGCAAAAGCCGCAGTAAATTGATATTCGTTATAGAGAATTTCAACGTGCAGCGGAATGGTATTGGTTTGGTTGCGGATGTGTCCCGAGACCACGCTGACCGCCCCGAATTCGCCCATCGCCCGTGCATTGGCGAGAATAGCGCCATAGAGTAGCGGCCATTTGATTTTCGGCAGCGTGACTCGGAAAAAAATCGCCCAAAATGAGGCGCCTAATGTGAGTGCCGCCTGTTCTTCACTATTGCCTAAACTTTTCAACGTCGGCAGCAGTGATTTCACCACCAACGGAAAGGTGACGAACAGGGTCGCCAATACTATGCCCGGCAAGGCGAAAATCACTTCGATGTCGTTGGCGTCCAGCCATACGCCGAATAAACCGTTTATCCCAAACAGCAACACCAGCATTAAACCCGCCACCACCGGCGAAACCGACAGTGGCAAGTCAATCAACGTGGTAAGAAGATTTTTACCTTTAAAATCAAAATTGCTAAGCAACCATGCCATCACTAAACCAAAAAATACATTGATCGGGAGTGAAATTAATGCGACCAGTAAAGTTAATTTAATGGCATTCAAGGCTTCGGTTTCCCGCAGGGCGAGCCAAAAGGTCGGCAAACCTGCGGCTAGTGCTTGATAAAAAATCGCCAACAGTGGCACGAGCAACAGCAGGGTTAAAAACAGCAGGCTGATACCAATCAACAACCAGCGCCAATAGCGGCTTTCTTGATATTGTGGATGAATCATCTTGACCTCGTTATTTACTGAGTGTGTGACGGTTGAGATACCACTGCCACAAATTGACTGCCAGCAGCAACAAAAAGGCAAGCAGCAACATCAAAAATGCCACGGCTGCCGCCCCTTGCATATCGTAAATATCCAATTTGGACATAATAATCAGCGGCGCAATTTCTGAGACCAGCGGAAGATTGCCGGCGATAAAAATCACCGAACCGTATTCGCCGAGCGAGCGTGCCAAGCCCATTCCCGCCCCGCCGATCAACGCCGGATAAAGTGCGGGTAAGATCACTCGGCGCACAATGGTAAAGCGATCCGCCCCTAAAGTGGTTGCCGCCTCTTCCAACGAGCTGTCCAATTCGCTCAACAGCGGTTGTACTGCGCGCACAATAAACGGAAAACTGACGAAGACCAACGCAATGGCAATGCCTAATGGCGTGAAGGCGATTTTGATGCCGAGCGGCGCAAACAGCTGGCCGAATAAACCGTTCGGTGCATATAAACTGGCCAGCACGATGCCGGCAACGGCGGTCGGCAATGCAAACGGCAGATCGATCAGCGCATTGAGCAACGCTTTGCCTCTGAATTGATAGCGCACCAACACCCAGGCGACGATCGTGCCGAAAACCACATTCAGCATGGTGGCAAACAGTGCCAGCTTTAATGACAGCCCAATCGAGGCAAGCACCCGTTGATTGGTTACGGTTTGCCAAAATTGATGCCACTCTAATTGAAGAGTGGTTAGCAACAGCATCACAAACGGCAAAATGACCATGCCGCCGACCCACAACAGGGTGATCGTCAAACTGCTTTTAAAACCGGGCAATACCGCACTTGTCTTCAACCATTTCATGCCGTTATCCACTTCTTCAGAATCTTATGGCATATCACTATGGCGGAGCAAAAACCAATAAGCAAAGAACATAAAATTCTCATTTATTACTAAAAAGAATAACAAGTTGCAAAAATAAGCGGTTTAGTTCTTATAGTCTAAAACCAACTAATTTATAACTTTTTATTATTTTTCGGCATAAACGAATTATTTTATAACTATCCCCCATAGTCACCAGCCGGATACGGTGTCGGTTCAGTCAATTGAAAATGGTTTCGAGACATGAAAAGAGCAGCAAAAACAACAAAATGGCAGATTTTACTGGCAAGCGTACTGAGTTTTAGCGCTATGGCTGATGACTCCATTTTAGTGGTGTCTTACGACGTGATTCGAGACTACTACAAACAATACAATCCGCTGTATATCCAAGCCTATCAACAACAGCATCAGGCGCGCTTGAATATTGCGCAATCGTTTGGCGGCGCGAGCAAACAGGCGATTGCGGTGCGCAACGGTTTGCCTGCTGATGTGGTGACGTTGAATCAGCAAAATGATGTCGATCTGTTGGCAGAGAGCGGTTTGGTCGCGCCAGACTGGCAACAGCGCTACCCAAATCAAGCGATTCCGTTCAGCAGCGTCACGGTGTTTCTGGTGCGTAAAGGCAATCCTAAGCAGATTCACGATTGGAATGATCTGGCGCGGCAAGGGGTGAGCGTCATTTTTGCCAACCCGAAAACCTCCGGCAACGGGCGTTATGCCTATCTGTCGGCGTTGGGTTATGCCAAACAGCATTATCACAGCGAAACGCAAGTCCACGACTTTATGCGTAAATTACTGAAAAATATTCCGATATTTGATGCCGGCGCACGCGCCGCCAGTATCACCTTCACTCAACGCCAAATTGGTGATGTGCTGGTGACACCGGAAAACGAAGCCGGTTTGGCAGCCCACGCACTGGGTGCCGATCAATTTGAAATGGTGTATCCGAGTTACAGCGCGAATGTCGATGTGTTTGTGGCAGAAGTGACAAAAAATACCGCACGCCATCACAACAGCCAAACGGCACAGGATTTTATCGCTTCTTTATGGCAGGCGCATGCACAACGTGTGGCGGCAGAGAATTATTTCCGTCCAAGTAATCCGACGATTTTGAACGAGTACCAAGTGCGGTTTCCGCCAATGCAAACTTTTAATGTCAATCAGGTGTTTGGTGATTGGGCGATGATCAACCAACAACATTTTGCTGACGGCGCCTTGTTCGATCAGCTCTATTTAAGCCAATAGTGGGAAGAGTCACATGAACTATTTACCGATTTTCGTCGATTTAAAACAGCGTCCGGTGTTGGTGGTCGGCGGCGGACACATTGCTGAACGCAAAATTGCCGCCTTGCTGAAAGCCGAAGCCAAGGTGCAGGTGGTGGCACACACGCTGAACCGCACTTTGCAGCAATGGGCTAGCCAACAACGGCTGGAATGGCTGGCTCAGGAGTTCGACCCGCAGCAAGTGCGCTCGGTCTATCTGGTGATTGCCGCCACCAATGACAACCAATTGAACCAACAGGTTTTTTTGGCGGCAGAACAGGCGCAGCGCTTGGTCAATGTGGTCGATGATCAACCGCATTGCAGCTATATTTTTCCGTCGATTATCGACCGTAGCCCGATTCAAATTGCGATTTCCAGCGGCGGCACCGCCCCGGTGTTGGCACGTTTATTACGCGAAAAATTGGAAGCCCTGTTGCCGCAGAATTTAGGCGCAATGGCGCAAATCTCCGGGCGCTGGCGGGAAAAAGTCAAAGTGCGGTTGACGCAACTGACCCAACGGCGCCGTTTTTGGGAAAAATTGTTTAATCACCCGACTTTTCAACGTTTAACCGAAAATCAACAATTTTCCCAAGCGGAACAGCTGCTGCAACGGCAACTCAATCAAGATTATCCGGTTATCGGTGAAGTGGCGTTAGTTGGTGCAGGCCCGGGCGATGCCGGTTTATTGACCTTGAAAGGCTTGCAAACCATTCAGCAGGCGGATGTGGTGTTGTATGACGCCTTGGTTTCTGATCAGGTGTTGGAATTGGTGCGGCGCGATGCAGACAAAGTGTTTGTCGGCAAACGTGCGGGCAAGCACTGTGTGGCACAACAAGATACTAATCAATTATTAGTAGATTACGCCCGGCAAGGCAAGCGTGTGGTGCGTTTGAAAGGTGGTGATCCGTTTGTGTTCGGACGAGGTGGCGAGGAGCTGGAAGTGCTGAAAGCGCATAAGATTCCGTTCAGCGTGGTGCCGGGGATTACCGCCGCTTTGGGGGCGACGGCTTATGCCGGGATTCCGCTGACTCACCGCGATCATGCGCAAACGGCGATGTTCATCACCGGACATTGCCAGCCGGACGGCAACAAGCTGCGCTGGGAAACGTTGGCGCAAGGCAAGCAAACGCTGGTGGTCTACATGGGCACGATTAAAGCGGCGGAACTGAGCCGCCAGTTACAGGCGCACGGGCGCAGTGCAGATACGCCGGTTGCGGTGATCAGCAACGGCACTTTGGCGGAGCAAACGGTTCAAACCGGGCAATTACATCAGTTGGCAGTGTTAGCCGAACAGGCTCCGAAACCGGCATTGATCGTGATTGGCGAAGTGGTGGCGCTGCAACCGCACTTGGCATGGTTTGGCGAAGCAGCACAGCAGTTTGTGCTGACCGAGCCGCAACTATTTCAGCCGAACAACGAATTGCAATCGTTTGAAGCATCTGAACCATTAAAGAAAATCGCTTGAGCAAGCAGTGAAAGGACTCCTTATGTTTAAACCGAATTTATGGCAAATTCCGACGATTGCACACCCGGTGCAACAGCAATTGGCGCACAAAACCGAGATCTTGATCGAACGATTAAAACAGATTGCCGAACGGCATCAAACCGCAAAATTTGCCAGCAGTTTGGCGGTGGAAGATATGCTGATCACCGATTTAATTGCCAAGTGCGGTATCCCAATCGAGGTGTTTACTCTGAATACCGGACGGTTAAACCCGGAAACCTTAGCGCTGCTCGAACAGGTCGAACAACGCTATCCCAATCTGACTTTACAGCGCTATTTTCCACAAGCGGCAGCGGTGCAGGCGTATATCCATACTCAAGGGGAAAATGCATTTTATCACAGTGTGGAACAGCGCCAGCAGTGCTGTTTTATCCGCAAAGTGGAACCGCTTAACCGTGCGTTACAAGCGGCGGATGCTTGGTTGAGCGGACAACGGCGCGATCAGTCGGTCACACGCGCAGAACTGCCGTTCAGCGAACGGGATCAGGCACGCCGAATCGCCAAATATAACCCGATTTTCGATTGGTCGGAACGGGACGTGTGGGCGTATATCCTGCACCACCAAGTGCCGTACAACCGCTTATATCAGCAAGGCTACCCAAGTATCGGCTGCGAGCCCTGCACCCGCCCGGTGAAAGTCGACGAGGATATTCGTGCCGGACGCTGGTGGTGGGAGAATAAAGACAGTAAAGAGTGCGGTTTGCACACCCAGTCAGCCTGAATCACAAACAAAAGAATAAAAGGAAATACTATGACAAACACTGCACAACCATTACAAGACGGCCATCTGGATTGGCTGGAGGCGGAGTCGATTCATATTATCCGCGAAGTGGTCGCCGAATGTGAAAAACCGGCGCTGCTGTTTTCCGGCGGAAAAGATTCGGTGGTGTTGTTGGCATTGGCGCGTAAAGCCTTTCAACTGCAAGGACGTGAATTGAATTTGCCGTTTCCGCTGGTGCATATCGACACCGGGCACAACTATCCTGAAGTGATCGAATTTCGCGATCAACAGGTGGCGAAGCTCAACGCCAGGCTGATAGTCGGGCATGTCGAAGACTCGATCAACAAAGGTACGGTGGTGTTGCGTAAAGCCACCGACTCTCGCAATGCGGCGCAAGCGGTGACGCTGTTGGAAACCATCGAAGAGCACGGCTTCAGCGCCTTGATGGGCGGGGCACGTCGTGATGAAGAGAAAGCGCGTGCCAAAGAGCGGATCTTCTCGTTCCGTGACGAATTCGGACAGTGGGATCCGAAAGCACAGCGTCCGGAATTATGGTCGTTGTATAACGCCAAACTGCACAAAGGCGAAAATATGCGGGTGTTCCCGATCTCCAACTGGACGGAATTGGATATTTGGCAATATATCGCCCGTGAAAAATTGGAATTACCGTCGATTTATTACGCCCATCAACGGGAAGTGGTGCGTAAAAAAGGTTTATTGGTGCCGGTGACAGCGATCACCCCCAAAGCTGCCAACGACAGCAGCGAAGTGTTATCGGTGCGTTTTCGCACCGTCGGTGACATCAGCTGCACCTGCCCGGTCGCCAGCACTGCCGCCACCGCACTTGAGATTATCCAAGAAACGGCGGTGGTTGAAATCTCGGAACGCAGCGCCACCCGTTTAGACGATCAGGTGAGTGAGGCCGCCATGGAGCAGCGCAAAAAACAAGGGTATTTTTAAGTCTGAAATAAGACGATAACGGCGTTGCAAATGCTCGCCGAAGTCCCACTTCGACTGCGCTTTGCGCCTTGTTCTCGCTCATTTCAGTCTTAAAAGGCGTGAGAATATAAAAATGAATAAAAGGAACACCATCATGACCAGTTTAAACCAATACGCTCCGTTGCGTTTTATCACCGCCGGCAGTGTGGATGACGGCAAAAGCACCTTAATCGGGCGGTTGCTGTACGACAGCAAAGCGCTGCTCAGCGACCAACTGTTGAGCTTGGACAAATCGAAAAACAACGGCGAAGTGATCGACTTCTCCATTCTGACCGACGGCTTGCAAGCCGAGCGTGAACAAGGCATTACAATCGATGTGGCTTACCGCTATTTTTCCACCGCCAAGCGCAAATTTATCATCGCTGATACGCCGGGGCACGAGCAATATACCCGTAACATGGTGACCGGCGCCTCAACCGCCAATGCGGCGGTGGTGCTGATTGATGCCACGCAACTGGATTTCAAGCAAGCGCCATTACAGTTGCTGCCACAAACCAAACGCCATTCTGCGATCCTGAAATATCTCAACTGCCCGCACATCTTGGTGGCGGTGAATAAAATGGATCTGCTGGGTTTTGCACAGGCAAAATTCGAGGCAATTTGTGCCGCATACCGCACGTTGGCGCTGCAACTGGGCTTACATCAGGACATCCACTTCATTCCCGTTTCCGCTTTGCAGGGGGACAACATCGTTCATACCAGCGCCAACACTCCTTGGTATCAAGGAGAACCGCTGTTAAGTATTTTGGAGGCATTGCCAAGTAATGAGCATGTCGCCCTTGATGCCCGGCATTTCCATTTTCCGGTGCAGTTGGTGCTGCGTTTAGATAGTGATAAGCAAGATGATTTTCGTGGCTATCAGGGACGGATCGAGTCCGGCAGCATCAAACTTGGCGACCCGGTGCGGATCGAACCGGCCGGGCGCATTAGCACGGTAAGCAAAATTTTCAGCCCGAATGGATCGGTTGCAACCGCACAAGCCGGAGAGCAAGTGACGATCCGCCTGAGCGACGACATTGATATTTCACGCGGCGATACCTTACTGGCAGTCGATTCCGGCACCCAAGCCAATAAGAAACTGCAGGCAACCTTGTGTTGGTTCGATGAGCGGGCGCTGAACCCGGCACGCAAATACCTGCTAAAACACAGCACCCAAACCGTATTTGCCAAGATCAACAAGGTCGAGCAGGTGCTGGATGTCCATACCTTGAGCAAGGTAAGCGAATCGCACAGCTTGAATATGAATGATTTGGGGGAAGTGCAACTCAGCTTACAAAAGCCGATTTGCTGCACCTGCTATCAGGACAATATCGCCACCGGTTCATTCATTTTGATTGATGAAGCGACTTACCACACGGTGGCGGCAGGTATGATTTTAGATTTTGAATAATATTGCGTTTGTGGGGATCAGATGAAGATTGAGAAAACAACGAATTTAACACTGTCGCCGGAACTCAACAGCAGCCTTGCCACGCTGGATGCGTTACAGTTGGCGTGGCTGTCCGGCTATTGCTGGAGCGAAGCACAAAACAGACAAGGCGGGCAAAGTGCGGTTTCGCAAGCAGCAAGTGCGCTACCAACCGCACTTCAGCCATTACTTCAGCCGTCACTTCAGCCATTGCCGGTGACGATTATTTCAGCCTCGCAAACCGGCAATGCGCGCAAAGTGGCGGAGCAGTTAACAAGCAAACTGGTGGCAAGCGGTGTCGAGGTCAAACTGGTTGCAGCGGCGGATTACAAACCGAAAAATCTCGCCGATGAAAAGTTGCTGTTGCTGGTGACGTCAACCCAAGGCGACGGTGAGCCGCCGGAGGAGGCGGTCAGCCTGCATAAATATCTGTTTGGCAAAAAAGCCCCCAATTTGAGCAATACCGAATTTGCCGTGCTGGGTTTGGGCGACAGTTCCTATCCGGATTTTTGTCAGGCTGGCAAAGATTTTGATGCTAAGCTGGCAGAATTGGGTGGTACACGACTATTAGAGCGGCAGGACTGCGATCTGGATTATCAAGCGATTGCCGACACTTGGATCGAACAGATCAGCCGATTGTTACAGCAGAAAAACCAAACTCAAAACCAAAGTGCGGTTGCAGCCCCTGCGGCAAGCACAGCAAACAGCGCAAGTGCGGTAAGTTTAATTTATAACAAAGAGAATCCGTTTCCGGCAACTTTGGCGGTGCGACAAAAAATCACGGCACGCGGCTCGGAAAAAGATGTGCGCCATTTGGAAATCGACCTTTCCGGTTCAGGTTTGCACTATCAGCCGGGCGATGCGCTGGGGGTGTGGTTCAACAATGATCCGGCACTGGTGGCAGAGATCCTGCAGGCAGTTTCGCTGCACGGCGAAGAAAAAGTGCGGTTGAACGGCGCCGAAGTCAGCATTCGCAGCGCATTGCTGCAGTCGTTGGAGATCACCCAGAACACACCGCACTTTGTCAAAGGTTATGCCGATTTAGCAAATAACACCGAACTGAATGAGCAGGTGAAAAGTGCGGTTGCGATTCAAGCGTATATCCAAACCACACCGATTATCGGGGTGCTGCAAGCCTATCCGTTTGTGCTCAGTGCCGAGCAGTTGCTTGGTCTGTTGCGACCATTGACGCCACGCTTATATTCAATCGCCTCCGCACAGGAGGAGGTGGGCGAGGAGGTGCATTTAACCGTGGGGCTGCTGCAATATGCTTATGCAGGCAAAACCCGGTTTGGTGCAGCCTCAAGCTATTTGGCACAGCGGCTTGAAGAAGACGGCGAAGTACGCATATTCATTGAACAGAACGACAACTTCCGCTTGCCGTCAAACAACGACACCCCGATTATCATGATCGGCGCCGGCACCGGCATTGCGCCGTTCCGCGCCTTTGTGCAGCAACGGGCGGCAGTAGAGGCACAAGGCAAAAACTGGCTGATTTTCGGCAACCAACACTTCACCGACGATTTTCTGTATCAAATTGAATGGCAGACGTTTGCCAAGGAAGGCTATTTACACAAATACAACTTTGCCTGGTCGCGCGATCAAGCCGAAAAAATCTATGTGCAGCACAAAATCCGTGAACAAGCGGAAAGCCTGTGGCAATGGTTGCAGCAAGGGGCGCATATTTATGTCTGCGGTGACGCTTCGCGCATGGCAAAAGAGGTGGAACAGGCGTTGTTAGACGTGATTGCGCAACAGGGCAAACTCAGTGCGGAAGAGGCGGATGAATATCTGGACGAACTGCGGCAAAACAAACGCTATCAGCGTGATGTGTATTAAGCATTTGAATGGGAGTGAACAACATGAGCGATAAAAAAACACCAGAAAAAGCAGTGGAGTGGAAAGCCAAACCGTTAGCTGACAATGAGCGGCTCAAAGGTGACAGCGACTATTTGCACGGCACCATTGCCGATGATCTCAACGAACAACTGACCGGCGGTTTCGTGAAAGATAATTTCCAGCTAATCCGTTTTCACGGTATGTACGAGCAAGATGATCGCGATATTCGTGCCGAACGTTTGGAGCAAAAATTAGAACCGAATAAAAATGTGATGCTGCGCTGTCGCTTGCCGGGCGGTATCATTGCGCCGAAACAATGGCTGGGCATCGACCAATTTGCCACTGAACACACCAACTACGGCAGTATCCGCTTAACCAACCGCCAGACTTTCCAGTTTCACGGCGTACTGAAACAGAACATCAAACCAATGCACCAGTGGTTGCACCACTTGGGCTTGGATTCGATTGCCACTGCCGGCGATGTCAACCGCAACGTGCTGTGCACCTCGAACCCGGTGGAAAGTGATCTGCACCGTGAAGCCTACGAATGGGCGAAAAAAATCTCCGAGCATCTGTTGCCAAAAACCACCGCTTATGCCGATATTTGGTTGGACGGCGAAAAAGTGTTTACCACCGAACTGTCAAAACCGTTGTTGAAAGAGTCTAGTGATAAAACCGAGCCGGTGTTGGGCAAAAATTACCTGCCGCGTAAATTCAAAACCACCGTGGTGATCCCACCGCATAACGATGTGGATCTGCACGCCAACGATCTGAATTTCGTCGCCATCGGTGAAAACGGTAAATTGGTCGGTTTCAACGTGCTGGTCGGCGGCGGCTTGTCAATGGAACACGGTAACCCTAAAACCTACCCGAATACGGCGAGAGAGTTAGGTTTTGTCGGCTTGGAAAACGTGCTGGCGTGTGCCGAAGCGGTGGTCACGACGCAACGGGATTGGGGCAACCGCAGCGACCGTAAAAATGCCAAACTGCGTTACACCATCGAGCGGGTCGGCATGGAGACCTTCACCAGAGAGATCGAAACCCGTATCGGCGCTAAATTGCAAGCGATCCGTCCTTATCGATTTACTGAACGGGGCGATCGGATCGGTTGGGTGCAGGGCGAAGATAAAAAATGGCATTTAACGCTGTTTATTGAAAATGGGCGTTTGCTTGATTTCCCGCACCGACCATTAAAGAGCGGTATGCGTGAAATTGCTAAGATTCACAAAGGGGATTTCCGTTTGACGGCGAATCAAAATCTGATTGTTGCCGGCGTCGCCACCCGTGATAAAGCTAACATCGAAAAAATCGCCCGGCAATATAAACTGATTGACGACAGCGTGACGCCACAACGGGAAAACAGTATGGCGTGCGTCTCCTTGCCGACTTGCCCGTTGGCAATGGCGGAGGCCGAGCGTTTCTTACCGCACTTTATCGATCAGGTGGATTCTATTTTAGCCAAACACGGCGTGGCGGAGGAGCAGATCGTGTTGCGAGTCACCGGCTGCCCGAACGGCTGTGGACGAGCGATGTTGGCGGAAATCGGTTTGGTCGGCAAAGCCATCGGGCGTTATAACCTGCATGTGGGCGGCAACCTAGCCGGCACCCGCATTCCACGCCTGTTTAAAGAAAATATCACCGAAGTGGAAATCCTGGCGATACTGGACGGTTGGATCGGAGACTGGGCACAAAACCGCCAAAGCAATGAAAGTTTTGGCGATTTCGCAATCCGCAGCGGCATCAGCAAACCCGTGATCAATGCCGCAATTGATTTTTGGGACGTGACTAAAGTGGCTTAACGGTGGCTTAGTAAACGTTTATAGCAAGAGTATCAGAGAAAAGCGCCAGAGATGGCGCTTTTTTAGTGGCATAGACGAGATTAACGATAGCTGGCAGGTACATTTGCCAAATAGATCGCCGGTACGCCTTCGAAATCACTACCAAACAGCACTTGGCTGTCATCGGGTGAAAAAGAGGGGTGAGGGTGGGTAATTTGGCGATCACCGTCCAGCACTTCCCAAGAAGTGCTGTGTTTGGCAAGCTTGTAGCTTTGCTTTTGTCTGATATTGAAAATATATAAAAACGGATCATTTTCAATATTGTAGCTAGCGCTATCATCGACATCGACCGGAGAATCACAGCCGTCACCGACCATTAAACTGCCGTCAAAATTGCTCATCAGATGTGAGCATGGCGGCATCACCATCAAACGGGTATTTTCCAATGTCATCGGATCAGCAGTGTAGATAACTCGTTCAGTTTGCCCTTTGAAGTAAGAGACATACGCCATTTTGGCGCCGTTCGGCAACCAAAATTCATGGGTGCAGGATTCGCCCGGCAGGTGCTGTTTCACTTTTCTCAGCTGACTGCCGTCCTCATTAATCAACCACATTCGAGCATCGACTAAATCGTGTGGGCCTTCATGGCAAAAACCGATTGTGTTGTCATCAAAAGGGCGGTAAGTCGGGTGTCCGAGCCAAGCGTTTTCTTGATGAATAACGGAGACCTCGCCGCTTAAAATATCCACGTGGATTAAACGGCAGGTTGGTTTGGTGTGGTAAAAGGCTTTAAATTTCTCCCAATCGGTTAACGGCTGCCAGCAGGATTTTAGGATTTCAATTCCGACCAGCTTAGTGCAGTCTGAGTTTGCCACCCAAGTGCCATAACCTTTCCAATTATTATCGACGGTATAAATTACCGTTTCTTGCAAGGTTTGCAGATCCACTCTACATAAATTGGTGTCATTTTTAACATAAAAAAATGATTTATCGTCATCTGCAATAAAACCACCAAAGGTATTGTCGCCTTTACCCTCGGTGAGTTGTGTAGCGATTTGACTGTGCATATCCAGTAAATAATAGTTTCGGTTGCCATCAAAATCTCCAGCAAACAGCAACTTACTGCCGTCTTGGGTAAAGCATTTCTGATAAAAATAATTACGATGACAGATAACCTCTTTTGGTGTCAGCCGTGTCACTTCAATCTTGGTATCTGAATCAAGAAATGATTCAAATTCAAATTGGATTTGCTGTCCTTTAGCCATAGTTTTTACTCCTAAAGTGCGGTATGCGTGTGGCATTCAAGCATACCGCAAGTCAATATTGGTTACTGCAAAGCTACTTCATTTCTGCGCTACGTTTGAGTAGATAGCCGATAGTAAAGATGGTCAGGGCGCAGCAAAGATAGAGCAGTCTTCCCCACAACGGATTTGGAATCAAAATCATCAAGCTCAAACCCGCTGCCATATAGGTAACCAGTGTGCCTAATTTTTTGCGTTGCATCCGGTCAACGACATCTTGTCCGTCTTCAGCAACACATTCGGTATCTACATCGTTAAAAAAGGCGGCAGTTGTCGCTTTATACGGATCATTTTCTGCTTTATAGAACAGAGTGGTCAAGCAGAAGAAGCCTGCGGTAAAGAATAGATGGGCAGCAATGGTAATGATGATTTTAAGTTCGGAAATTTCACGACCGGTTAAGTTGTCAACGCCAAACCAGCCGGCAACCCATTGAGGGGTGAAGACTTTTACCACCGACCAAGAAACCAACATTCCCACCACTACTGTTGCCCAAGGCGCCCATTTTGGTGTTTTGCGAATGATGATGCCTAAGAATAATGGCACTAAAATTGGCGATTGTAATAAGGTGGCAACCTGCATCATCAAATCAAACAAACTGAGGTGTTTTAATGAGTTGAAGAACTGTGCCATTAAGATAACCAAGATACCATTGACAATACACACTACTTGACCGGCGCGCAGCAGTTCTTTGTCGTCGGCTTGTCCTTTACGGACAATCGGGGCATAGAAACTGCGGACAAAAATACCGGAGTTGCGATTCAAGGCCGAGTCCATTGAGGACATGGTGGCGGCAAATAGCCCAGCCATCAGTAATCCGACGGTACCCAACGGCATCGCATTACGAGCAAACACCAAGTAAACAGCATCAGCGGCTTTGTTGCCTAATTGTGGATATTCTGCGGCGGCATTCGGATAGATAATGGCGGAAACCCATGGCGGAATAAACCAAATAGCGGTTCCAAATAGCATCAACACTAAAGCGAGAATTGCAGCTTTACTGGCATTTTTAGAATCTTTGGCGTTTAAGAAGCGGTAAGATTCCTGCATATTGTTGATACTTTGCAACTGTTTGACTACAAAAAACAGGAAAGTACAGACAATCAGCAGTGGATAATTCATATCCGGGCCCATTACAAAGCTGCCCGGAAACTCGCGTACGATTTCGCCGGGACCACCGACCATGACCAAGGCAACCACCGCACAAGCGATCGAAATCACGGCTACCACCAACATTTGGATAAAGTCCGATGCCACAACCCCCCAAGCACCACTGAGTAACGAAACTAATAATACGACAGCACCGGTAACATAAATGGTGGTGATGATATCGGAATTAAACACCGCAGAAGCGAACACGCCTAAGCCGTTTAACCAAACCCCGGCGTTAATCACGCTGAGTGGAATGATAACCCAAGTGAAAAATTGTTCATTAACCGAACCAAAACGGCGTCCGACAGCTTCTGTTGGTGTATCGACCCGCATTTGTCTGAAGCGGCGGGCAAACCAAAAATAAGCAAAAACATAAGCGACCATATTCCCGACGAACACGGCGATAACCGATATACCATCAGTGAATGCCTTTCCGGCGGCGCCGGTGAAAGTCCAAGCGGAGAATTGAGTCATAAATGCAGTGCCGCCAACCATCCACCACAGCATTTTACCACCACCACGGAAGTAGTCGCTGGTGCTACTGCTAGCCATTTTTTTGAAAATCAGACTGATGGCGGCAATTAAAATGAAATAACCGGCTATGACGATATTATCAATATTCATATTCACCTCGAAACGTTGTTTTGATTTTTTAAAATCATACATCATAAAAATGAAAAATACTGTGACGGTAATCAAAATTATGTTTTATTTTTATAAAAATAAATTTTCATAATGTTTTTTGATGAAAAAAAAGAGCTGAAAAATAGTGTTAATCAGCCCTAATAACTAAGTAATCAATCGGTTAGCAAGGTTTGAACCGCTTTAGCTTCTTTCAAACCGGGAATCGTTTGTGAATAATCGACTTTGGATAATTTTTGTAGTTCGTTTAGATACCGCACTTTTGCATTTTTTGCCGTTGTGGATAGTAAAAAGTCATTATTAATCATTTGATTACCATTAACCACGTCAGGATACGGGCTTGGTTGGTAAAAGCGGAATGATTGGTTATTGATAAATGTGCCTTGCAATGATGCTTTCTCATAGGGGCTTTTACGGAACAGATAATTAAAACGCCGGTTGTCAATCGCCAGATTGTTTTCTAGCAATAGAGCGCCGGGGTTAAAATTATCGGTAAACCCGTCCATATTATTATGGAAAGCTAAGCTATTTTTAACAATATGGGCAACCGGAATGCCTTCGCCACCCAATTTGAATCCATTGCCGATGGAGGCACTCTTGCTTTGCACTTGTAAGGTTTGCCCGTTCATGAAAGCGATGGAATCCAGAATAGTCACGACACCATTCGGGCCGTCTTCGACTTTATTGAACAGATCCCAGCCGTCATCAATATTGTGGTGGGAAATACAACGAATAAAGGTATTGCCATCTCCAACCCGCATCTTGGCAGCAAAGCCATCAGCGTTGATTTGTGATTTGTCCATGTTATTAAAACTAATACTGTCTTTTACAATATTATGGCTAGCCCACAAGGCACGCCCGACGCCTTCTGGTGAAGTAATTTGAAATCCGGTGTCCGGTGCACTATGCGTGGTGATGTTGCGAAATTCGTTATAGCTGCCCTGTACAATCAGACTGGCACCTGCAACTTCAATATTTTCAACATGCCAGAAACTAGCTTGGTGAAGTACCTCACCGATAAACCGCACTTTTGCATTTTTCCCTTTGAGAGTTTTGTAAGCTTGTGCTGTTCCACTGCTTTGGCTTGGTAAAGTTAAAGCGGGGTAATCTCCGGCTTGTAAAAAGAGAGTGCCCCCCGGAGGCAGCCACTGAATGGCGGAAGTAAGATCCAAAGGTTTCTCCAATGTACCGTTGCCTTGTGAAGTGCCGTCCACCGCAACATGTAGGTTCATTGGATCTTCTAAAAGAACCGAAGACTTGCGGACGGTAATCGTATTCTCTTGTGCTTCCTTTTCTCCTTGAGGAAGATCAGGTACAAACCGCACTTTCACTTCTGAAGATGGCGTAGTAATACTTAATGCATGGCTAAAAAAATCACCGGCTTTTACGGTTACATTTTGCACTGCAATTTGATTATCCTGCCACAGACTGAAATGCCCGTCATAATTTGCCCGAGCTTGGAAGGTATAGCTATCACCGATTGTAATGCTCGCAGAGGCTTGAGTCAGTAAAACCGGAATTGCTGGTGTAGAAAAGGAAGTTGGGCTTAAATCCGTTCCTTGGCTGGTTTGTAGAGTGGCATCTTGAACTGAGATTTTGGCATTGCGAGAGGCAAAGAAACCCAGATACTGTTTTTCCGGATTTTGCTGTGCCAGAATCCCCGGCGTTAATTTTTCTAACGTGATCTGTTGTTTGATTTCGCCCTGTTGATAACCAAAAATGAATTGCTGATCAGTCTTTTCCAAAGTTAAATGGAATGGAGATTTGCTTGAAAAATCAATTCCTTCAACATAATCTTGGCGATATATCCGATTGCCTGCGGTTCCCCACGGATCTTGTATGCCTTCACGATAAGCCGCATTGATATTGATTTTTCCATCAGCGTCGCGGCTGTGTGAACGGATAAAATTCATTACCATATTAGAGGCTGCGGGAAACTCTTCATAGCCAATCGGTTGCGGCACTTCGCGTGCTTTGCCTAAAATATCACGCACCATGATTCCCGCACCTTCTTGCCGATTGGGATTGGCACCGGTTTCTGGTCCAAGCTGTTCAAGGGTGATGTTGGCTGACAGAATGAAATTGGTGTTTACCGGTAGTTCAGTATAATAAAATGTGACTCCCTCGTGAGAATTGGCGAGCTTTCCGCCACGACTTTCAAGGGTAAAACTGGGTGCTAACGGACCGGGAGTAACCGGAGTTGCGTTGACCAACGTTTCATTGGTGCTAACTTTCTCCGGCAGAATTGTCGAGCCGAAATTTAAATCGGTGGATTGTCCAAAGGTAATACTTTGCCAAATGATTGGCGCAGGCTCTGATGTTTTGCTCCATATACTGAATGGAAACATTAAAATGGTAGCAGGCAGAATAAGATGAACTATTTTCTTCATGGCTTTTTCCTTTTATGTTTCTTTTATCGTCACGACTATAGTTGCCGCATACATTGGCTATGGTAGCGGCATAAGTTCCCTATCAATAATCGCACCTCGATGTTGAATCACTATGCCGGCCAGTTGGTGTCCGGCAAGGATGGCTTCAGGGATACTGACGTTGTTAAGTCGGGCGGCGAGGTAAGCGGCGCTGAAAGAGTCGCCGGCGGCGGTGGTGTCGATGATGTTGTCGATTTTCTGCGGTGCCAGTTCGTGGCGTGATTGTGGCGTAACGACAATGCAACTGTCGGCGCCGCGTTTGATCACAACTTCTTGCACCCCCAGTGCCAAAGTGCGGTCGATTGCTTGTGCTTCGTGCTGATCGCCATACAGTTGCACTTCGTCATCGAAAGTGAGAAAAGCCATATCGGTCAAGGATAAAATCGTACGGTAGGCTTGTTGTGCCTTGGTGCTATTCTCCCATAACGCGGGGCGGTAGTTGTTGTCAAAGGCGATGTGGCAACCGCACTTTTTGCAAGCACTCAGAACCGTGAACAGTTTTTCCAGACAATCGTCCGGCAGTATCGCCAAACTGATGCCGCTTAGATAAATCCATTGGTAAGCGCTTAATTTTTGCGTGAGTTCATCAGCGCTGATATGGCGCAGCCAGTAGCGTGCGGCAGAATCATTGCGCCAGTAGTGGAAGCTGCGCTCTCCGTCGTCACGGGTTTCGATGGCATATAAACCGGGCAGTTTCTGCGGCAGTTCAAACACCAACTCAGTATTGATTGCTTCCGCTGCCCATGCCGCCAGCATATTTTGGCTGAAGCCGTCGCGTCCGACACCAGTAACATAAGCAGTTTGATTGCTGGTGCGTTGGGTCAATCTTGAGAAGTAAAGTGCGGTATTCAGCGTGTCGCCGCCGAATCCTTGTCGATAGTGTTGACCGCACTTTTGCAGTTCAACCATGCATTCGCCAATCACGGCAAGATTATTTTTCATGGGCTTGTTTCCATTTGTAAAAATAATAAAAAGCCAACGTATTGGGGTAGTCGGCTTTTTGAGAGGGGTTATCGGTTCAAAATATCACGCACGAAGGCTTCGATTTCTTTGTCTTGCCCATGTTCAAACAAGCACTGTTGAAAACGTTCGCCGCTGACCGCAGTTTTGATCAGCTCTGGATCGATTGCGCGCAAGCCGTCTAAATAATGTTCTTTCAGCACTGCGGCTTTGACTTGATTTAAGAGGCCGGCATTTCTGACTTGTGGCTCTTTACGGTCGAGTGGATAGCCTTCCCCTTTTACGCCGGTAAAGGCTTTTTCAAACATATAACGTACGTTCAGTTCCGCCCCCCAACCGAAGCCTTTGGCAAAAGCCAGTGCTAAGGCGTTGCCGTTATTGATTTGGGCAAATAAGAAAGCATCGGTCGGATCAAGGCAGTAACCGCAGACCACGCCGGGATGTAAATTGAGTGACATCATGGCACCTTGTCCGGTGCCACAGCCGGTCACCACGAAATCGACGGCTTTTGAATTCAACAAAATGCTAGCCATAATGCCGAGGTGAATGTAGGTTAGATGATGATCGTTTTCATCACTCATGCCGACGTTGAACACCGGATAGCCTTTTGTGTCGGCAACCGCTTTCAACTCTTTTAAAATAATCCGATTTTTGGCGGCTTGGCTGTTTTCCATCATTAATGCAATTTTCATATCAGTATTTCCTATATTAGGGTCTGTTGCTCTTTGTTTATAATTTGAG